>JAGODS010000340.1 GCA_017998135.1 Bacteroidales bacterium | reverse complement strand
AAAATACATATACATTTTAATAAGATTAAAGCAAAAAAAGAACAAAAAGTCACTGAGCAGCTTGTTGAAGAACAACAACATAATCATCAGCACCAGCATTCAGGGCAGGGGCATCATCACGGCGGCAGTTGTCCTGGCTCGGCTGCAAGGAGTTTACGCCCCCAAACTAATCAATCCGTAAAGGAAAAAGAACAGTCTCATACAATAGCATCTCAACTTGAGAATTGGCCTATACAGATGCACCTTATCAATCCTAATGCTGCTTATTTTAAAGATGCTAATCTTCTGCTCGCTGCCGATTGTGTGGCTTTCAGCTATGGCAATTTTCATAATGATTTCCTGCTTAATAAAAAACTTATTATCGCCTGCCCCAAATTAGATTCAAACCGTGAGATATACGTTGAGAAACTGATAGCCCTCATACAGGATGCCAGGATAAAATCTATCAATGTTGTTAAAATGGAAGTACCCTGCTGCAGCGGTCTTTTGAGTTTAGCCGAAAAAGCCAAAGAGCTTGCAGGTTCCAATATCCCTGTTAATTCTATTACTATCAGTATTGACGGGAAAATATTATGAAATTTAAAAACCTAACCGGTTTTAATATGATAATTATAAATAAATTTTAACCAATAAATATTTTATTAACAATTTTAAAAAAGGAGTATTAAAAAATGAGTATGTTTTGTTTTCAGTGTCAGGAAACTGCCAAAGGCAGCGGTTGCACTATCAAAGGCGTTTGCGGTAAAGCAGACGATGTCGCTAATCTTCAGGATTTGCTTGTCTATGTTGTTAAAGGAATTTCTCTTTTCAACACAGAAGTTCGCAAAGCAGGCAAAGAATCTGAAGAAGCTAATAAATTTATTGTTGAGAGTCTTTTCTCTACTATTACTAATGCTAATTTTGACAGAGAGTTCTTTGTTAAAAAAATTAAAGCTGGTCTCGTTTTAAGGGATAAACTTAAAGCGTCTGTTAATTTTAAAGCTGTGATGCACGATTCAGCTACCTGGTTTGCTGATGAAAAAGCTTTTGACGAAAAAGCTAAATCAGTTGGCGTGCTTGCTACCAAAGACGAAAACCTACGCTCGCTTGGTCAATTGCTGACTTACGGAATAAAAGGTATTTCTGCTTACTATGAACACGCAAGAAATCTCGGTTTTAAAGATAATAGCATAGATGAATTTATTCAAAGAGGCTTGCTTGCTACTATAGATGAAAAGCAGACTATAGATTCTTTATTCGCTTTGGTTATGGAATGCGGCAAATTCGGCGTTAATACTATGGCATTGCTTGATAAAGCTAATACTTCTACCTACGGCAATCCCGAAATTACTAAGGTAAATATCGGAGTTAGGAATAATCCTGGTATCCTTATCAGCGGACACGACCTCCGCGATATGGAAGACCTCCTTAAACAAACCGAAGGAACCGGCGTTGACGTTTACACGCATAGCGAAATGTTGCCTGCCAATTATTATCCCGCCTTTAAAAAATACAAACATTTTGTAGGCAATTATGGCAATGCCTGGTGGAAACAAAAAGAAGAATTTGAAAGCTTTAATGGTCCTGTTATTTTTACAACCAATTGTCTTGTTCCTCCTCCTGTTAATGCTAAATATAAAGATAAAGTATTTACTACAGGCGTTGTTGGCTTTAGCGGTTTCAAACATATCCCCGACAGAGCGGAAGGCGGAGCCAAAGATTTTTCTGAAATAATCGCCCTTGCTAAAACCTGTCAGCCCCCTGTTGAAATTGAAAAAGGTGAAATCATTGGCGGTTTTGCTCATAATCAGGTATTGGCGCTTGCTGATAAAGTGGTTGATGCTGTTAAGAACGGAGCGATTAAGAAATTTGTCGTTATGGCAGGCTGCGACGGCAGGATGAAAGACAGAACCTATTACACTGAGTTTGCCGAAAAACTCCCCAAAGATACTATTATTCTGACTGCCGGCTGCGCCAAATACAGATATAACAAACTCCCGCTCGGCGATATCGGCGGAATACCGAGAGTGCTCGACGCTGGCCAATGCAACGATTCATACTCGCTTGCTGTCATTGCTCTCAAACTTAAAGAAGTGTTCGGACTGCAGGATGTTAACGATTTACCCGTTATATTCAATGTTGCCTGGTACGAACAAAAAGCGGTTATAGTCCTGCTTGCTCTTCTCTATCTCGGCTTTAAGAAAATTCATCTCGGTCCGACACTGCCCGCTTTCCTCTCGCCGGCTGTTGCATCCGTTCTTATTGAAAAATTCGGCATTGCAGGAATCACCGACGCTGACAATGACATTAAGATGTTCTTCAACTAAACACTACTGAAAACACTTTCCAAACCTCGCAACGAAGCAATTCCTGCGGGGTTTTTTTTTATTCCCTCTCCTAATTTTAGGAGAAGGCAGGGTGAGGTTAAATTCCCTCTCCTAATTTTAGGAGAAGGCAGGGTGAGGTTAAATTCTTAATAGTATTTAGAAGCCCCCTTGATATTTATAATTCCTGATAAACATTTAACTCAGATATATTATATTAACCTTTATCTTCTTGCGATGTTTTTGAGATTAACACCACAACTTATTGTAATATTTTTGAGATTAACACCATAATTTATTGTAATGTTTTTGAGAATAACACCATAATTTATTGTAATGTTTTTGAGATTAATACCATAATTTATTGTAATGTTTTTGAGAATAACATCACAACTAAGCGAAGCGGTCTCATAAGCACCTTTAAAATTATATAATATTGCGTATAATTTATTGTAATGTTTTTGAGATTAACACCATAATTTATTGTGGTGTATATAAATATTTCTTCCTCCTCTCTTCCTAACCGCTTTAGCGGTTTTTAAATTCAGCCTTAATAGATTTTTACCCTACTATTATTTTCTACATAACACCTCACATATTCATATTATTATATATGTCGAAAAAAAATATATGAAAAATTTTAACAAAAAACTACCTATTTCAAAAAAAATATTAATTTTGCTCTCAGTTATGAAAAATTATGCTTTTTACAAATTTAATATATTAC
>JAGODS010000339.1 GCA_017998135.1 Bacteroidales bacterium | reverse complement strand
GTTTCAAAACAGGATGAACATATAAAATATCTCCATATTTAAGCCTTGAACTAAAGGTATCTTTTTTTAAATAAATAATAATATTACCCTGAGCCTTTATGTATTGACTGTCTGATTTAGCCTTAATAACGCGAGTAAGAATTTTCAGATTACTATTATTAATAACAGGCTCCTCAGTTAACTTTACAATATAAGAATAATCAAATTTGGTAAAATTGCTAATATTGTAAGGTTTATAGCGGTCAATATTAACTAAAGTCAAAAAAATACCTGACAGAAAAACAACAAGATTTAATAAAATGCCGAAAATGAAATTATTTCTATGGTTTATCAATGCTCTAAGTTTATTATTTAACAGATAAAAAAGCAGAGATAAGCCTATTAAAAAAGCGATAATAATATATAAGGTAAGTTTAAAACAATGTTGCGGAAGGCTATATTCGGAAGCGAAAATAATTCCAGCTATAAAAGGAACTAAAAAACGAAAAAAGGGAAAACTATTCCAGAAAGCCTTCATAAAAGTATTATAAAAAGAAGTAACCTCCAAAATTGTAATTACTCAACAGGTTGTTGCCTTAATAACAATATTTTAAAAGAAACATTTTTAACACAAGGTTCACAAAGAAATTGTTACAAAGAACACAATGTATTGTATTTCAGAAATATGTTATTTTGTGTCCTTAGCGTGTTCTTTGTGTTCTTAGTGTTTAAATATTTATAAGTCTAACAAATAACTCTGCTGAGTAGTTGCCCAAAATTACTACTTTTTTTTATATGGGAAGAGATAATCTTTTGATTGATGATAATCAACAATTTCTACATTAGTATAATAAAACTTAATAATCTGCTCACAGGTCTTGCCGAGTTCAGCCATTGCTATAGCTCCCTCCTGACATAATCCGGCGCCGTGCCCATTTCCTCTGCCAACAAATTTAACAGAATCACCTTCCAATACAATACTGAAAAAAGTAGAACGCAGGTTAAAATCCTTTCTTAATTGCTTAAGATGTAGAGTATCATAAAAAAAGACCTTTCTTTTATCCTGCCTGAAAACAAGCATTGAATCAACAAAAATCTTTTCTATACTATCATATTTACATTTGCTGAGAAAGTAATCTTTAAACTCATTTAAAGGAATTGATTTTTCCCATTTAGCTTTATTCTTTTTAAGACAAAAAGTATCGTGAACCGACCTAAGATAAGGCAAAGCATTAGACCAAACATCTTCAGAATTAACGGTTTCGCCACCGCAATTAGCATGAAAAGCGGCATTAATAATTTCATTATTACTATTTATAATAACCTGGTTGTTGGTATTTGAAACAGCTATAAAAATATCATTAACTCTCGCTTTTCCTTTATAAACCTGACAATGTTCCATATCACAAAGATTATAAGCCTCCTTGCTATGCTTCCTCATATTTTTCAAGGCATAAGTTCTACATATTATAGCCTGCATTTTAAAAAATTCTATGCTAAAAGTATTGCCGCCACTTTCCGCCTCTACAACGCCGGATATATATTTTTCAATATCAATATTATTAATAAGAACTAAATAATTTTTTTTGGGTTTTAAGATAAGATTATCATCATATACCCGAGCATTTGAATTATTATTAATATTAATTTTTAAGGAATTAACAAAAGATTTCCCTTGTAACCTGAGAGAATCAAATATTCCAATTTCCCTGTCATCACATAATAATTTTATCTTATCATTTTCTGTCTTAAATTCAAGAACCTGAATACTATCAAGAGACAGCAGCTCATTATTATTATGCAGTACTGAATATTTACCACTATTACGAAGTATTTTAACAGAATTGATATAATTATCAGAATAAATTCTAATATTAATATTAGAAGCAGATATTGCGCAAACAGCAAAAAATAATTTAAGAAAGATAATAAAGATTAGGATATGGAGCTTGCTTTTCATTTATTTGATATTATTATAAATAAGAGCGGCTGCTCTGGCAGAAGCACCCAAAGACCCTAAATTAACTTTTAAAGCTGCATAATCAGATGTTAATATTTGTTTGTGTTCATCATCAAACAGCAGCTTATCCATTTCTATTTTTAAATTAATAGAATTAAAATCGTTTTGAATTAATTCGCTTATTATCTTTTTGTTCATTATAAGATTAACAAGGGAAATATATTTCACTTTTATTAAAAACTTAGCTAACAGATAAGAAATATAATTAGCTTTATAACAAACAATCTCGGGAACACCAAATAGAGCAGTTTCAAGAGCAGCAGTTCCTGATGTAACAAGCGCTGCTTTGGCTACTGAAAGAACAGAATAAAAATCATCATATATGATACTAACCTTATAATTATCACATAAATTATTATATATAGAAGCAGGTATTGAACTGACAGCAGTAACAACAAAATGATAATCCTTATATTGCTCAACCATCTTAAGCATACCAGGAAGCATTTTGACAATTTCCTGTTTACGGCTGCCAGGAATTAATGCAATAATTGGAAGAGCAGAAAGTTCTTTAAAATGATTGCTTTTTGATTCATAATCAGTATTAGAAAGAATTTCATCAAGCAAAGGATGCCCAACATAATCAACCTCATAATTATATTTTTTATAAAATTCCTTTTCAAAAGGTAAAACGACAAACATCCTGTTAACATACTTTTTTATCTGTCTAACTCTTGACGTTTTCCAAGCCCAGACCTGAGGAGATATATAGTAAAAAACCTTAATCTTATTTTTATATGCAAATTTTGCTATTCGCAGGTTAAACCCGGGATAATCAACTAATATCAATGCATCAGGCTTATAAAATAATATATCTTCTTTACAGAAATTAATATTTTTTAAAATAGTTCTTATATGTTTTATAACTTCAACAAACCCCATAAAAGCCGTATCCTTATAATTCTTAACTATATCAACACCCTGTTTTTTCATAAGGGCTCCACCCCATCCTCTCAGAACTGCATCCTTATCAATCTTTTTCAACTCTTTTACAAGATTTGCCGAATGCATATCCCCTGAAGCCTCACCTGCTA
>JAGODS010000338.1 GCA_017998135.1 Bacteroidales bacterium | reverse complement strand
TTAATTAATAAGAAATAATAAAAGTTTCAAAACATACATAATTTTATTTTTATTTTTTTAACCTTAGTATAAAACTTTAAATACCTTATATATCAACCTTATTAACTTATTTTGAATACTAAATACCCAATATCAGGTACTAAGTACCAGATTCATTGCTTATACTAAGGTTTATAAGGTTTTACAATATATAAATTCTAAAATTTCACTGCTGAGTAGTTACAAAAATTAAAAATTTTACCCTCAATTTAAAAAAAATATTTAATTTTGCAGCGGGTAAGTCTTATACGACCAGCTCCTGTCAAATCCCCCAGGTTCGGAAGGAAGCAAGGGTAAGATGGTTGAGCGGTGCGATATAAGTAGCTTACCCTTTTTTATTTTATGGAACTTTTCTATAGTAAAAATTACAGGGAAACAAATAGCTTAGACAACGAACAAGCCTATCATTGCTCAAAAGTATTAAGACATAAAATAGGCGACCTTATTTTTATTACTGATGGCAAAGGTTCTATCTCAGAAGCCAGACTTATCTCTGTTAATCACAAAACCTGCCTTTTTGATATTATCAACCTTCAGCAATCCTCTTTGCCGGATTTTAAACTTCATATTGCTATTTCTCCTACAAAAAATAATAACAGGCTGGAATGGTTTATTGAAAAAGCTACAGAAATAGGTATCGGCGAAATAACCCCGGTGCTTTGTAAACATACTCTTCGTCCTAATATACACTTAGAAAGACTTAATAAAATTATCATCTCTGCCTGCTGCCAATCTCTTAACAGCTTTTTTCCCGTTATCAATCAACCTGTTTCTTTTAACGATTTAATAAAAAAAACACCAACAGGTCAGAATTTTATTGCTGTTTGCAAACCTGAAATAACCAAACCCCTAAAAGAACTTTATATTAAAAATACCGATTCCTTAATACTTATAGGTCCTGAGGGCGATTTCAGCGATGATGAGTTAAAACTTGCTATTAATAACAGCTACCAACCCGTTTCCCTTACTAATACACGCTTACGCACAGAAACAGCCGCCCTTTATGCCTGCACTCTTATCAATATCCTTAACCAATAAAAAGTTTTCCTTTTTAAACAGCTTTTTTCTTTATTACTTAGTTTATGTTAAATAACTTATAAAGTTGAAATTTCCTTTCTGCGTACAATATTATTTTATGATATTTTAATATTCAATTATAAGCATATTTTTTATACTTTTGTAAAAATTAAAAATAAACTCTTATGATAAAATTAGATAATTTAAAAACCATACAAGATGCCAATTTAAAAGGCAAAGTAGTGCTGGTCAGAGTTGACCATAATGTTGTTAAAAAAGGTATTATTCACGACCCTTACAGGATTGATGCTACTATTGGAACTTTATATCATATAAACTCCAAAGGCGGCAAAATAATACTGATGACCCACGTGGGCAGACCCAAAGATAAAAAAGCGGGTATTATAAAAATTGATAATGATACTTCAGTACAGCCTATAGTTGATTATTTAAAAGACAAACTCCATATTGTTCTAAAAACCCCGGATTTCTATAAAGACGAGAAAAAAGGCTATCTCGGTATAGAAACCTCCATAAATCATCTTATTAAAGAATTAAGAAACAATGATATTGATGGTATATACCTACCCAATACGCGTTGGTTTGCAGGCGAAGAAGCAAAAGGCGACGAAGCCGAACGTTTCGCACTTCAATTAGCAGGCCTTGCTGATATTTATATTAACGACGCCTTCGGCTCCTGGCAACCTCACAGCTCTACTTTTACCATTACCAAATACCTGCCCTCTTTTGCAGGCTTCCTTATGCAAAAAGAACTTTACAACCTTGAAAGGCTATTTACCCCTGAACGCCCTTTCATTGCAGTTGTCGCTGGTGCTAAATTTGATACTAAAATAGATTCGCTATTTGCTCTGCTTAAAGTAGCGGACTACCTTGTCCTGGGCGGAGTTATATATAATGCTTATCTCTGTGCAAAATACAACATACATATCAAAGGTATTGAAGACGAAGACATAGAATATGCTAAGAAGTTTGTTACTTTTGCTGCCGACTACAAAGACAAACTGCTTGAATTGCCTTATATAGTTGAATCAGATACAATGGAAGGCAAAATTGAGGGCAAACACAGAACCCATAATATTAAAGATTTAAAAGCGGGCAGCCGGCTTAATTATGTGCTTGATGTCGCTCCTGAATCTTTCGAAACCCCTGAAGTACAAGCGATATTTAATAAAGCTAAAACAGTTTTTATTAATGCAGTGATGGGATATTGTCCCTACTTTAATGAAGGCACTATCGCCCTTGACGAATTGATTGATAAAAACGAACAAGCTATAAAACTCTATGGCGGCGGAGACACTCTGCAAGAACTCAAAAGACTCCTGCCAGGCTTATATATCGTGGCACTCGACAGCCCCAAATATTACATATTTACTGGCGGAGGCGCTGTTCTCAAAGCCATACAGGAAGGCAGCTTCTCCGGCATTGAACCCGTCAAAGCCCTGCTTAAATAAACAAACCTCACCCCTGTCATATACTTTAACTGACGGATTAGAAATTCAGAGTTATCTCAGGGCTTCAGCCCTTATATATTATAGATATACAGCAATTATTATTAATCTAAAGCCATAAGAAAAATGCTGCTTATACTTTTTTAGTTTATTTTGAATACTAAATACCCAATACCAGGTACTAAGTACCAGGTTCATTGCTTATACTAAAGTTTATAAGGTTTTTACAATATATAAACTCTAAAATTTTACTTCTGAGTAGTTACAATTTTTCATAATTCTATAGCATACTAATAAAAAAATAATATCTTTGCTGCAATTTTCAATATTTATTAATTAAAATTATATTTACTATGAAAAAGATTCTCACATTATTCAGTTTAATAGCTTTATTATTAACTGTTAGAAGCTATGCTCAGCAGGTTATTACGGTTACTGACGTAACCGGTCAAAACACCAGAGCTTATGACATTCTTGATTCAGCCATAGCACACTGCAATGACGGCGATAATGTTTACATTCC
>JAGODS010000030.1 GCA_017998135.1 Bacteroidales bacterium | reverse complement strand
TTTTTAAGCTGTGTCCTTTTTAATATAAAGTAACTGTGAACTTCCTGGAGTAAATCATTAAGAGGGCATTCTGTCTCGTAAACATTCATCAAACCTGCTTCTATCTTTGAGATATCTATAACGTCATTAATGATATTAAGTAAATCATCGCTCGCTTGCCTTATAACCTTTACATATTCGTGCTTATCCTCTTCTGATGTGCTCGAATAACCCAACAATTCAGAAAAACCTAATATGCCATTTAGCGGAGTCCTTATCTCGTGCGACATATTAGCTAAAAATGCAGATTTTAATTTATCAGATTCTTCCGCTTTTTTACGCTCCATAAGATAACTGTTTCTTGCATAACCTACAACAAAGGTCATTAGTGCAATACTAATAACCAGAACTGCTGCCAGATCAAAATATCTTTGTTCTGCATATTTATAATCTATTACCCAATAAGGATAAAAGTTTTCAAGATAAAAAAGGCAGGTTATGTTTAGAAATAATACGCTTACTATTAAAAAACGTTTTGTCTTTTCAGTCAGAAATAAGATAAGACACAAAAGAGCGAAATAAACATAGATTACCGAGCCTTTGGAGCCTCCATTTGAAAACCATAAAGCCGATAACATCCCCATCAGTAATAGACTGAAACACCAGATAAAAAGATGATTTCTGAACCTTGAATAATAATAGAAAACTAAAAATAGCAGGGTCCCGCTTGTACAGATTATTAGAGTAAGTAAATCAAGATTTAAAAAAGAATTAACAGCTAATGAAAATAAAGATATTAAAGCCCCTAAAAGACAGGCTGTATTGAAAAACCGGAACTCTAAGGAAAAATCACGGGAACTGCCTATAGCAGTTTTTAATAAATTCGCAAAGTAATTCTTCTCAGTTTGTTCCATTTTTCATTCATTAAATACCATTTTAAAGTTTGATACTCCCTTTTTTCCTTAGTTGCAGAGCGGTCAAAACTTATAGACTGATAACTTATAAAATCTTATACAAAATTAATATATATTTTATAAATAATACCTTGTTTACGATTTTTTTTATTTTTTGTTTCAATTTATATTACTAATAAAGCATTTTACATTATTTCCCCTAAGAATTTCCAGGCTGGAATAAGAGTCAATAGATTAATGTATTAAAAAATTAATAATTTTACAGACCCAAATTAAAGGCAATATATGGAGAAAAAAAATAAATTTATTAGTTTTATACGCAAATTGATATTACCTGGATTTAAAGGAATTCCGCTATATGATGTGATAGTCTTTTTTATAAAAGGGCTGGGTAAGGGATTTATAACATCACGAGCAGCAGCTATATCATTTTCGGAATTTTTAGCAGTCTTTCCGGCAATAATTTTTATTTTTACACTTATCCCTTATATACCTATTAATAATTTCCAGAATTCACTTCTTGAATTAATAAAGAATTTTACACCGGCGGAAACATATAATGTGGTCAGGGATACTATAGAAGATATTATTCAGAGACCTCGTGGTGGCTTGCTTTCGGTCGGATTTATACTTACTCTTTATTTTTCTACTAATGGAGTTAATAGTATTATTGAAGCATTTAACAATACCTCTCATACAATTGAAACGCGCTCTTCTGTTAAACAATATCTTGTTGCTTTATTGCTCGTTTTAATTATATCTATACTTGTAATTTTAGCAATTGCATTGATTTCACTCGGAGATTACCTGATAAAATTATTGATACTTTATAAAATAATTCCAGGCGGATTAACTTATTACCTACTTTTATTTTCTAAGTGGATAGTTATTATAGCCTTGTTTTTCTTTGCTGTATCATTTCTTTATTATTTTGCACCCGCCAAAAAAAATAAATTTAATTTTATTTCTCCGGGCTCTTCATTATCAACAATATTATTTATCCTCACTACTCTGGGCTTTAACTGGTATTTATCCCATTTTTCTCAATATAATAAACTTTATGGCTCTATTGGGACAGTTATGGTTATAATGCTCTGGTTTTATCTGAGTTCTATAATTTTATTAATAGGGTTTGAATTAAATGCAAGTATCGCGGGGTTAAAGAAAATTAAGTATTAATGAGAATATTTTTTTTAACTTTGCATTTTTAAATATATATACTATGAAAAATTTTATCACGTTATTTACATTTATTTTATTGAGTTTTTATTTGTCCGCTCAATACCAGATTACCAAAATCAGTGGTTCTTCTTATTCAGGTTCTTTTATTTCCGGTCAAAATTCTACTATTTATCTATGTAATGAGAGCGGAGTAACTTTTTATTCCAACCTTCCTTCTTCTGAAAAAGTTGGTAATAAGTCTTATTCAAATACCTGGCAGACCTCTTCTGATGGTAAAAGTTGGTTTAGTTGGTCGTCACAGCCTGTTTCCAGTTCTGACAGATATTTCAGAGCTTGTCTTTCTTACCAGAAATCAAGCACTGACATTTTATATCCTACTGCCTGGGTTAAGGTTATTCACAGCAAAGTTACTTATGTTTCGCCACCTGTTACTTTAGAGGCTTCAGAAATTACTAATACAAGTTTTACTGCCAATTGGGTTAATTCCACTACAGAAGACAATACAGGCGGCGGATTATGTATCAAACATTCTCTTGGTTATACCTCAGAGGAAACAACCGATTTTTCTGCTGCTTCATCGGCAGGAAAAGTAAAATGGATTGATGTTTCAGGGCTTACAAGTTATACTGTTAGCAATCTTACTAAAGGAACAAAATATTATTGGCGAGTGATAGCTCAAACTTATAACAAAAACACTAATAATTATAACTATACAGATAATACATATAATTGGTATTGTGGAGTTCAAACCTATAATTCAAATGGGATTATGATTACAGAAACAGGAGGCGCCTGATATGCTCTTCAGCTTACTGCCGAACCACTCGCCCAGATACTTTGTCAGGGTTCCTCTGTTTCTTTCACTGTTAAGGTTTCAGGCTCTTCTCCTGTATATAAATGGAAGAAAAATGAAGTTGTTATAACAGATAATAGCAATATTTCCGGTGCCGAAAGCGATTCGCTTTTTATAAAAAATATTCAACCTGCTGATACAGGTGTTTACTATTGCTCTATAAATAATGAATGTAGCAATGTTACAAGCCAAAAAGTAAATTTAAAACTTAAAAATTCTGCTCTTATCACAAAACACCCTGTTAATTTAATTATCTGCAAAGGAAGTACAGCTAATTTTAATATAGAAATAACAGGAGGCGAAAACACTCAATTTCGTTGGGAAAAAAATAATATAGAAATTGATGATAATGATCAAATATCAGGTTCAACTACTAATCAACTGACTATTAAAGAATCTGATTTTTCTGATACTGCTTCTTATTCCTGTTCTATCACAGATATATGCGGGATAATTACAAGCAATGCAGCAAAACTTCTGATTGATGAAAAAATTGTCATTCCTTATCATCCGCGTGATGTGATTACTTGTCGCGGTAAAGATATCAGTTTTTCTGTTTCAGCTACCGGGGGAAATATTAAATATCAATGGTTAAAAAATAATATCTCTTTGTCCGATAATGATTTTATCAGCGGTGTTAACACAAATAAACTTATTATTAAACAGGCACAATTAAAAGATACTGCCGACTATTTATGTTTACTTTCAAATGCTTGTGGTGATACAATGACTGCTCCGGCAAAATTAATTGTTAATGATACTACATTTAAAATAATTGAAAATCCTGTTACTTTTATTAAATGTGCAGGCGAGAAAGGTGCGTTATCTGTTAAAGCAGAAGACAATAATAGTTTCTTTTATCAATGGTATAAAGAGGACAAGCTTATTAAAAATGCTACTGCCGATACCTATAAAATAGACTCCTTAACTAAACAGGATGAAAATTTTTACTATTGCATACTTAATAATGGTTGTGTTAAAAAGTCAACTGATACTGTTTTTATTCTTGTTAACCTGCCCCCTGTAATTAATGTTGCAGCTATTACAACTGAAAAGCAAATTGGGGATATAGTTGTTTTCTCTTTATCTCCATCAGGTACTCCGCCTTTTACTTATCAATGGAAGAAAAATAACATAATTATTGAAGATGAGAAAGAGGATAAATTAGTTATTAATCCTGTACAATTATCGGATGCCGGGGTTTATAGTTGTCTGGTAGGAAATGAATGTGGCTCCAAAGAAAACGAAGTGGCTACTCTGAATGTTAAGGATACAGTGCCTGAAACTTTTCTTATTTATGGAAATGTAAATTATGATAATATTGATAAAACAGTGTTGCCTGGAGTTAAGGTTTATTTAAACAGTGAGGCTAAATCAGAGCTTAAGGATTCCACCATCACTGATGAAGCAGGTTTCTTTCAATTTGTTGCTAAAAAAGGTAATTATTTTATTTCTGCTAAATATTCTAAAGCTGTTAAAGGTCTTGACCCTATTGATGCTTTGATAATTAATAGATATTATCTTGGCGCATATAAATTCTCCAGTCCTTTAAGGTTAAAAGCAGCTAATGTATCTAATGATGCTATTGTCAATCCTATTGATGCTCTTATGATTATCAGGTTTTATCTCGGTATTTTGAAAAAATTTCCTTCTGGTCCTTGGTTGTTTGAAGAACCTCATTTTACTGTTGAAAATGCTGAGATAAATATTAATTTTAGAGGTATTTGTTACGGAGACGTAAATGGCAGCTATCCTAAATAATGTGCTAATGTGAAAATTCAAAATTCAGCATTGAACATTTAAAATTTCAATTATAAAAAAGGGGGTAGTGATCCCGACAGGATTCAAACCTGTAACCTTCTGATCCGTAGTCAGATGCTCTATTCAGTTAAGCTACGGGACCTTTTCAGCCTGCAAAATTATACTTTTTTGCGAATATATTATCTTTTTTTTGTTTTTACTTATCTATAATTTATTTAAAATTTATAGTAAACTAAAGATTATATAGAATATTATGTATGTTATTATATAAGCAGGAATTATAAGTTATTTTTTCATCAGGGCTTCGATTTCGTCTATTTCAACGGGGATTTGTTCGGTGAGGTCGATGGGACCTCCTTCAGTAACAAGGATTACATTTTCTATTCTAATACCTATGCCTTCTTCAGGGATATATATGCCGGGCTCGCAGGAGAAAACCATTCCTGCTTTGAGCGGTTCCTGTTTGAAGCCTAAATCGTGAACATCCAAACCCATAAAATGCGAAGTGCCGTGTGGATAGTATTTTTTTAATAATGGGGCTTCCTGATTTTGTTTTTTAACGTCTTCTTCCGTAAACAAACCTAAACCTATCATTTCTTTTTCCATTAGTTTGCACACTGCTTCGTGGTATTTGTCTATGGTAGTGCCAACAACAAGCATAGATTTAGCCTGTTTCATCACTCTTAATACGGCATTGTAGCAGTCTTTTTGTCTGTCTGTATATTTGCCGTTGATAGGTATGGTTCTTGAGAGGTCGGCGGCATAATTGGCATATTCGGCACCGATATCAAATAAAACAAGGTCGCCGTCTTTGCATTCGCAGTTATTAGCATTATAATGTAAGGAACAGGCGTTTTTTCCGGACGCAACTATACTATGGAAAGAGTTGGCATTGGCTCGGTTGCGGAGAAATTCGTGCTGTATTTCTGCTTCGGCTTCAAATTCCATCACACCAGGTTTGACAAAGCCAAGAAGTCGTAAGAAGCTTTTTTTAGTTATGTCTATTGCTTTTTTAATTAAATCTATTTCAATATCTGATTTGACGGTTCTGAGGTTAGCCATAATCCTTGCAGAACGTCGTATCCTGTGTGTTGGATATTTATCCCTTATATGTTTGGCGAAGCGCAGGTCTTTGTAATCTATTTCATTTACATATCTTATGTTTTCGTTGGAATTAAGATAGATGTTTCTCGCATTTGCCGCTAACTCATTAAAAACAGCGTCAAAACTGTCTAACCACAAAATAGTTTTTATCCCGGAAATGTCTGTAGCTTCTTTTTTTGTTAGTTTAAATCCTTCCCAGGTAGCTATCTGTTCATTGGTTTCGCGCACAAATAATATTTCCCTGTAACGTTCAATAGGGCAATCTGGGAAAATTACGAGTATGCTCTGTTCCTGGTCTATGCCTGATAGATAGAACAAATCGGAGTTTTGCCTGAAAGGGTAATTTTGGTCGCCGTTGCGGGGCATTTCATCATTGGAATGGAAAACCGCAAGGGATTTAGCTCTCATATTTTGAGCAAAGCGTTCCCTGTTTTTTATAAATAATTCAGGGTTTATTGGTAAATATTTCATAAATAAATAAATTGTTTAAAAAAAATGAATAATTATTTGGTTTGATATTTGCAAAATTATATAAATTTGCTGGGTTATAATATATAATATTTTCTAAAATTATTATTATGGATGCAAAATATTTAGCTTTCGCTTCAATTACCAAGAAGATTACTATGGGTATAGCCGGTCTGTTTCTTATAGTTTTTCTTGTTGTACATCTTACTATTAATTTATTTCTTATGTCTCCGGATGGCGGAAAAACATTTAATATGCTGTCGCATTTTATGGGGACAAATTTATTTATAAAGCTCTTTGAGGTAGTTTTATTTGCTGCAATTTTTATTCATATTATATTAGGAGTTATTTTACAATTTCAGAACTGGCGTTCAAGACCTGTCAGATATCTTGTTACTAATAAAACTAAAACTCCCTTTCTTTCTAAGTATATGATTTATACGGGTATAGTTATATTTATCTTTTTGGTTATTCATTTTATAAATTTTTATTTCAGAAAATTGGGCTGGGTTGATAATACTACTATATTGGAGAGCGGAGAGCCTGATTTTTATAGAATAGCAATAGATCTGTTCTCTAATCCTTTATATTCTTTTGTTTATATTGTGCTTATTATACTGGTAGGCTTTCATCTTAATCACGCTTTTCAATCCGCATTTCAGACCCTCGGACTTGACCATAGTAAATATACCCCGTTTATTAAGGTTGCCGCTTCTATTTATTCTATTATTATAGCAGTCGGGTTTTGTTTGATACCATTATATTTTCTGTTTATTTATTAATTTGTTAAATTTATTGCTATGAAAAATTTAGATTCTAAAATACCTGCAGGACCGCTTGAAAATAAGTGGACTAATTACAAAAATTCTATAAATCTTATTAATCCATCAAATAAGCGTAAAGTTGATATAATTGTAGTAGGTACAGGGCTTGCTGGTTCGTCTGCTGCTTCAGCTCTTGGTGAAATGGGTTTTAATGTTAAGATTTTTTGTATTCAGGACAGTCCTCGTCGCGCTCATAGTATTGCTGCTCAGGGTGGTATTAATGCTGCAAAGAATTATCCTAATGACGGCGACAGCGTTTACAGGTTGTTTTATGACACCATAAAAGGGGGTGACTATCGGGCAAGGGAAGCTAATGTTTACCGTCTTGCTGAAGTGAGCGGTAATATTATAGACCATTGCGTCGCCCAGGGTGTTCCTTTCGCACGGGAATACGGAGGTTTGCTGGATAATCGTTCTTTTGGCGGTGCGCTTGTCTCAAGAACTTTTTATGCGCGCGGGCAGACAGGACAGCAATTATTACTCGGAGCTTATAGTTCTCTTAGCAGACAAATCAAAAAAGGAACTGTTAAGATGTATTCTCGCCGTGAGATGATGGATTTAGTTCTTATTGATGGTAAGGCGAGGGGGATAATCACCCGTAATCTTATGACGGGTGAGCTGGAGCGTCATTTTGCTCACGGTGTTGTGCTTGCTACAGGCGGCTATGGGAATGTTTATTTCCTTTCTACTTTAGCTATGAATTCAAATGCCAGTGCTATATGGCAGGCTTATAAGAAGGGCGCCTGTTTTGCAAATCCTGCTTATGTTCAGATACACCCTACCTGCATACCTGTTCATGGAGACTTCCAGTCTAAATTAACGCTGATGAGCGAGAGCCTCCGTAATGACGGCAGGATATGGGTGCCTAAGCATAAAGAAGATGCTGAGAAAATTAGAAGAAAAGAATTAAGACCTGAAGATATTAAACCTGAAGATAGAGATTATTACCTGGAAAGAAGATATCCTGCTTTTGGTAATCTTGTTCCAAGAGATGTGGCTTCAAGGGCTGCCAAAGAACGTTGTGATGCAGGTTACGGCGTCGGTTCTGGTTTTGCTGTTTATCTTGATTTGGCTGATTCCATCAAACGTCTTGGAAGGGAGGTCATTGAGCAGAGATATGGTAATCTTTGCCAGATGTACCAGAAGATTGTGGATGATGACCCGTATAAAACACCAATGATGATTTATCCTGCTATACATTATAATATGGGTGGACTTTGGGTTGACTATGAGTTGCAAACTACTATACCTAATCTTTTTGCTATTGGTGAGTGTAATTTTTCTGACCATGGCGCTAATAGACTCGGTGCTTCTGCTCTTATGCAGGGGTTGGCTGACGGTTATTTTGTTTTACCTTATACATTGCAAAATGTTATGGCTAATGAATTTAGGGTTAAAGCTTTATCAACCGATTTACCTGAGTTTGTTGAAGCTGAAAATAAAGTTAAAGAAAAAATTGATTCTTTGATAAATATAAAAGGTTCAAATACTACAGATTCATTTCATAAGCGACTTGGTAAAATAATGTGGGAACACGTTGGGATGGGCAGAAATGAAAATTCTCTTAAGCAAGGTATTGATAAAATTAAAGAAATAAAAAAAGAATTTTTGAACAATCTAAGGATTCCTGGCAGGGCAGATGAATTAAATGTTGAACTGGAAAAAGCAATACGTGTTAAGGATTATATGGAATTGGGCGAATTGATTGCAAGAGATGCACTTCAAAGGCGTGAATCCTGCGGTTGTCATCTTAGAGAAGAATCGCAGACACCTGAAGGAGAAGCTATGCGTGACGATAAGAACTTCGCTTATGTCGGTGCCTGGGAATATAAAGGCGATGATCAGGAACCTTTGCTTAATAAAGAAGCCCTTGTCTATGAATCTGTTGAGGTTAAACAGAGAGACTATAAATAATGTGCCAATGTGATAATATTCTAATGAGAAAATAAATAAAATAATCAATTTTTCAAATTCAAATATATGAACTTTACATTAAAAATATGGCGACAGAAAGATGCCAAAGCAAAAGGGAAATTTATAAGTTATACTATTGAAAATATTTCTCCTGATACTTCTTTTCTTGAGATGTTGGATATTCTAAATGAGCAGCTTGTAATGAAAGGGGAGGAGACTGTTACTTTTGACCATGACTGTCGTGAGGGTATCTGTGGAATGTGTAGTTTGTATATTAATGGAAGACCGCATGGACCCGATGATGCAATTACTACTTGCCAGTTACATATGCGTAAATTTAGGAATAATGATACTATCATTATAGAGCCATGGCGTGCTAAGCCTTTCCCTGTGATAAAAGATTTGATGGTGGACAGGACTGCTTTTGATAAAATAATACAAGAAGGCGGTTATGTATCTGTTAATATTGGACAGGCGCCAGATGCTAATGCTTTACTAATACCTAAGCAAGCTGTTGATTTAGCAATGGATGCTGCTGCCTGTATAGGTTGTGGCGCTTGCGTTGCTGCCTGTAAAAATGCTTCTGCTATGCTTTTTGTGTCTGCTAAGGTATCTCAATTCGCTTTACTACCACAGGGTGAACCAGAAGCCTCTAAGCGTGTGCAGGCTATGGTGGCAATGATGGATAAACTTGGTTTTGGAAATTGTACTAATACTTATGCCTGCGAAGCTGAATGTCCTAAACTTATTTCTGTTTCTAATATTGCCCGTATGAACAGGGAGTTCTTTTCTGCTAAAATATGTAGTCAGAAAGAGAAAAGTTCAACAGGTACTTAGTACCAGGTACTTAGTACTAAGCACCAAGTTCCCAAACATACATAATTTTATTTTTATTTTTTTAACCTTTGTATAAAACATTCTTCCAATACCAAGTACTAAGTACCAAGTACCTGAAAGTAGGATTTTATTCTCTTTCAACTTCAATAACTTCGAAACCTTCAATGATATCGCCGATTTGAATATCGTTAAAGTTTTTTAAACTAATGCCGCATTCCATACCGACTCTTGCTTCTTTTACATCATCTTTGAAATGTTTAAGAGCCAGTATTTCGCCTGTATGAACAACAATACCATCCCTGATAAGTCTAACGCGGTTGGCTTTTATTATTTTACCGTCAAGTACGATACAACCAGCGACAGTTCCAACTTTAGTGATTTTGAAAACTTCACGCACTTCAATATTTGAAGTGATTTTTTCTTTAGTTTCAGGAGTTAGCATACCTTTGATAGCAGCTTTTATTTCATTAACTGCGTCGTAAATTATGGAATATAAACGTACATCAATTTGCTCCTGCAAAGCTATTTTCTTGGCATTTACTGAGGGGCGCACCTGAAAACCTATAACAATGGCATTGGAAGCAGTAGCAAGGAGGATATCAGATTCAGTAATCTGACCCACAGCTTTATGTACTACATTAACCTGAACTTGTGGAGTGGAAAGCTTTAATAATGAATCAGTGAGAGCTTCAACAGAGCCAATAACATCACCTTTAATAATAAGATTAAGTTCTTTAAAGTCGCCGATAGCGATACGTCTTCCAATTTCGTCAAGTGTGATGTGTTTTTGTGTTCTTTGAGCTTGTTCTCTTTGAAGTTGAAATCTTTTAGTAGCTATTTCTTTTGCTTCGTGTTCATTGTTTAGTACATTAAAAGTATCGCCAGCCTGGGGTGCATTGTTAATTCCCAACATTAGCAGAGGTGTAGAAGGCGGCGCTTCTTTAATAGTTTGGTTAAACTCATTATACATAGCTTTCACTTTGCCAAAATAGCAGCCTGCAACAATAATATCGCCTTTTTTGAGAGTACCATTAAGCACAAGGAGTTTAGAAACGTATCCTTTACCTTTGTCTAAAGAAGATTCGATAACAGTACCGGAAGCTCTTTTGTTTGGGTTAGCTTTAAGTTCAAGCATTTCTGCTTCAAGTAGAACTTTGTCTAATAATAAATCTACATTAGTACCTTCTTTTGCTGATATTTCCTGGCACTGGTATTTTCCGCCCCAGTCTTCAACGAGATAATTAAGTTTTGACAAGCCGTCTTTAATTTTATCAATGTTTGCATTGGGTTTGTCAATTTTATTAATGGCAAAGACCATAGGCACATTGGCAGCTTGTGCGTGGTTAATAGCTTCAATTGTTTGAGGCATAATGTCTTCGTCAGCAGCAATAACAATAATAGCGACATCAGTAACTTTGGCGCCTCTTGCACGCATAGCGGTAAAAGCTTCGTGCCCCGGTGTATCTATAAAAGTAATTTTCTTGCCGTTTTTGACAGCCTCGTAAGCACCAATATGTTGGGTAATTCCGCCGGCTTCTTTGGCAACAACATTAGTATGTCTGATATAGTCAAGCAGTTTAGTTTTACCGTGGTCAACGTGTCCCATAACAGTAACAATAGGGGGTCTATCAATATAATCATCTTTGTTGTCTTCTTCGTTGTCAATGATAGCTTCCTGCATATCGGCACTGATAAATTCAATAGAATAGCCAAATTCTTCAGCAACAATAACAAGAGTTTCGGCATCCAGTCGCTGATTAATAGAAATACTGAGACCTAAAGAAAAACAAGCTTTGATAATATCATTAATATGGACATTCATCAAAGAGGCCAGTTCGTTAGCAGAAACAAATTCAGTTACTTTAAGAATTTTCTTTTCTTCTTCCAGTCTGTTTAATTCAGCGTCTCTTTGTTTTTCAAAAGAATCACGTTTAATTTTTCTGTGTTTTACGGCTTTAGATTTGGTTTTATTGGTTAAAGATTGTATTGTTTCTTTAACTTGTTTAGCTATATCAATTTCAGTGAATTGAGGTTTTTCAGGTTTTTTGAATTTTGGTTTGGGCTGAAACTTAGGTTTATTAAAATCTTTTTTAGGTTCCTGAGGATTTGTGATTTTAATTTTATTTTTCTCTATTCTTTTTCTTTTTTTCTTTAAATCTTTATTGCGTTGTTGCTCCTGTAATTGTTGAGCAGTTGGTTTTTTAGGTTTTAATTCTTCTAAGTTAATTTTTTGACCTGTAAAAACAGGACCGACAAGCTTGCGGTATTCAGTAGGGATATGTTCAGGAGCTTTCTGGTCAGTTTCAGTGCTTTCTTTGGTCATTAAGGTTTCTTCAATATGTTGAACAGGTTTATCTTCAGTGATAATAGTTTCAGCCTGATTAATTACTTCAGGAGTAACAGCTTCTGTTTCTGTAGCTTTTAGTTCTTCAACCTGACCGGGTTCGTTAATAACCGGATTTTGTTCGGTAATTTCGGGAGTAATAATAGGTTCGGGTTCGGGTTTGGATTCAGGAATTTCAAGAACCGGGATTTCTTCGGTTTGGGATATAGTTTCTATAATAGGTTCTTTAATAATTTTTGTTTTTTTACTTTTGTTAGGTTTAGTTTTTTCTTCCTTTTGAGGTTTTTGAGTTTCTTCTAAATCAATTTTATCAACGACTGTAATTTTAATTTTTAAGTTGTCTTCTTTGGGTTCCTGAACAACAATTTTTTCTATTTGTTCAACAGTAGGAATATTTTCATTTATAGGGGTTTCTTCTTTATGTTTAGAAGTTTTAGCCGGATGTTTAACAGGTTCTTTGGGTTCAGGTTTAGATTCAATTATATCAGAGGTCTTAGATTCAGTTTTAATAGCAGATTCAGTAATTTCTTTAGGTTTGGGAGAATGAGATTTAGCAGAAGATTTGATTTTTTTATCTAAGACGACATCTTCTTCTTCATCAGGCAATTGTTGTTTAGCGGTCTTATTGTCATCAATAGAAATTGTTTTCTTTGTCGCAATATCAATAGAAAGGCTCTGAGAGGCTTCTTTATTCTTTTTTTCAGAAAGAAATTCTTTGGCTAAAATTTCATATTGATCAGGAGAAATCTTAGCATTAGGATTTTTTTCAATAGTAATGCCTTTTTTAGATAAAAAATTGACAATAGTATCAACACTAATGTTGAACTCTTGAGCAATTTTGGTTATTCTTTGAGATTTCCCTTCGGACATATATTTATAAGTAAGAGTAGAATAGATTATTTATAGCGACGGCTGAATAGAATCAAAAGAAAATTTATTTTAAAGAAAAAAAATAGAAAGCTTAATAAATTATTCAAATTCAGCCTTAAGTATATTAATAATTTCCTGTATTGTTTCTTCTTCCAGATCAGTTCTTTTGACGAGTGTTTCAAAGTCAAGAGCGAGAATAGATTTAGCAGTATCGTAACCTTTCTCTTTGAAAATGTCTATAATCCACTGGTCAATTTCATCTGCAAATTCTTGTAAATCGACGTCATCCACATCGTCTTCCATATCGTTGTAAACGTCAATATCGTAACCAATAAGTTTAGAAGCGAGTTTAATATTATGACCGCTTTTACCGATAGTGAGAGAGACCTGGTCTGGTTTAAGAAATACCTGAGCTTTTTTATTTTCTTCGTCTAAAGTAATAGAGGTTATTTTAGCAGGACTTAGTGAACGGGTAATATAAAGAGAAGTATTGGTAGTATAATTAATTACGTCAATATTTTCATTGTTAAGTTCACGAACAATACTATGGATACGAGAGCCTTTCATACCCACGCAGGCACCGACAGGGTCAATACGGGAATCATAAGACTCAACAGCTATTTTTGCGCGTTCACCGGGAACTCTGACAACCTTTTTAATAGTAATTAAACCGTCAAAAATTTCAGGCACTTCAGATTCAAAGAGCCTTTCAAGGAAAACGGGGGAGGTTCTGGAAAGAATAATTTCGGGGTTATTATTTTTTTTGTTAATGTCCACTTTAAGAACTACCGCTCTAATAGTATCGTTTTTTCTGAATTTATCAGAAGGTATCTGTTCGGATTTAGGGAGTATCAGTTCAATGCCTTCGTCGTCGAGAAGAATTATTTTTTTATTATAAATCTGATAAACTTCGCCAGAAATAATTTCGCCGACATTGTCTTTATATTTCTTATAAATATTGTCTTTTTCAAATTCAAGAACTTTAGTTTTGAGATTTTGGAGGAAAGTTAGTATTTCTCGTCTGTTAAATTCGTTACTTGTAATTTGTTCAGAAGCTTCTTCACCAATTTCAAAGTCAGGTTCAATTCTAATAGCTTCAGAGTAAGCAATTTGTTTTGTAGGGTCTTCCACTTTACCATCTTCAACAATAATTCTGTTGCGCCAAACTTCAATATCGCCCCTATCCACATTA
>JAGODS010000337.1 GCA_017998135.1 Bacteroidales bacterium | reverse complement strand
AAATGGTATTGTTATTGTAGGATTATTAATGAAATTTAAGGTTTTAATTTTTATTAGTATTAACCTTATTAATTCATAAAATTTAATAATGCTCATTAGATTTAAATAGTTCAAGTTAAGTCCGCTTGATTAACACAAACTATGTTAAGAATTTTTTTTATGAACTTTGTGTTGTATTTCTTTGAGGGCTTAGCAAAAAGAAATATTTTTTTTATGAATAATTATAGGTTAAGTATTTAATTATTAATATGCAACCAAATTTATGAAATTAAAATATTATTTTGTATTATTTTTGTTATTCAATATAGCCCAGGCTCAGAACTCTTATGTTTCAAGAGCTTTAGCCGTACTTGATTTAACTCAGAAGAATGCTGAGACAAATAATTCAAATCTGTTTTCAGTAGAGCATATAGTTAAAACAATGGGCATTCCTTATTTAACTACAAAAAATCTAAGTGAAGCGATTAAATATCCTGTTATCCTTGCAACATCAGATTTTTTAGATAATACTTTTAATACAGCCGAATTAAACACTTTAACTAATTATGTTAATAATGGCGGAGTCTTAATTGCCACTAATATTGCAAGTTCTAAATATTATTCTTTATTTGGCATATCTGGCTATTCTACAAGTACAAAAAGATATAGTTTAAACTGGATAGACCCTTCCAATGATTCAGCTTTGCGTTGGATAGACGATTCTCTTGAATTAACCATAAGTCTTGGAAGTAAGAATTATGATAATGTCATAAGTAGTCGCTCTTATCTTTTAAGTAATTCAACAGCTTTGGCTTTTTATGACGATAATACAGTAGCGGCAGGAAAAAATAATTATGGGGCCGGAAGCACTTATTTTTTCGGTATTTCCTGGAGAATGATAATATTATTCAATCAGTTTAATTATGATTATGAAGCACAGCGAATCTGGAGTGAAGGTTTTGAGCCAACTTCAGATGTAGTTATGCTTTTTGTTAAAGGAATATATGCAAAGCACGTTTCTTTTGCAATCTGGAAACACACAGCGCCTTATGATAACAAAGCTGTTATGATAATGACCCATGATATAGACTGGGGGCAGGCTTTTGACACTATGCGCTTATGTGCCGATCTGGAAAAAAAATATAAGATAAAAACTGAATATTTTGTAACTACACATTACATAAGAGATGATGAAGACTCTGATTATTATTCCGATAGTATAGCAGATGTAATATATGTTAAGGAACAGGGGATGAATATAGGTAGTCATTCTGTCGGGCATTTCAGCGATTTTTCTAAAGGTTCGGTTTTCCCAATAGGTTCGCCCGGTAATACTAAAGAAAATTATTATCCACAATATTTGGATGGAATAACTAAAAATGGCACTTGTTTTGGAGAGTGCGAAGTATCAAAGAATTTGCTTGAGCAGGATTGCGGAGCTAATATTCGTTCTTTCAGGTCAGGTTTTCTTGCTTTTAATCCTAACCAGATACTTGTTTTGGATTCATTAGGATATGATTTTAATTCAACTCAAAGCGCTTGCGATGTCTTAACTCATTTTCCTTACCAGCAGCATAAAGAACAAAGTTTCAGCGGCAGGTTAAGCAGGATTTATGAAATACCTCTTACCATTGATGCCGACCCTGTTACTCAAGAAAACTGGCGTTCTCTGATAGATTATCATTTGACACTTATTGATAAGATAAAAGCCAGCAATGCTATTATAAATATACTTGTTCATCCCGGACGATTGCCAAAGATCTGGTATGTAGAAAATCTCCTTCAGCGTCTGCCGAAAGATGTTTTTGTTATGAATCTTGAAGATTTTGGAGATTACTGGAAAGATAGGGAAGTCTTTGATTTTACATCAACAGTAAATAATAATATTATGACACTTAGTGTTCCTGATAACGAGTTACCGCTTAATCCATATTTTTCTTTAATAATAAATAATGGGAAAAATCTATCAGATATAGTTGTAAAAAGTCAATCAGGCTCAATTATTCAGTATTTTAAATCTGATTTTGATGCTAATGATATTGTGATTTATCTTGGGCAACCACAAAATACAGAAATTACAATATTACAACAACCTCAATCGCAAAATCAATGTATAGGAAATAGTTTCCCTTTAAAGGTTGATGTTAGCGCTTTACCTCCTATTAAGTATCAATGGTATAAAAATAACATATTAATTCAGGGAGCTACTGGAGAAATATATGAAATTAAAAATGCAACTAATGCAGATGCAGGGATTTACTATTGTTCGGTAACAAATGAATATTCCCATATAAATTCAAATACTGCAAAAATAAATATAAATCAGATTGACAATACAGAAATTAAACCTAAAGAAGGTCAAAGTTTTTATTACAGCAAAGATTCAACGCTTTATTTTTGTAATCCAATAGAGTTACAAATAAAAGCTGTACCCGGGGCTGATTTTTCATATCAGTGGTTTAAAGAAACTGATTTAATTGCAGGTGCAACCAATACTATATTTCAGGTATCTGAATCCGCTCTTTACTCACTGGAAATTACTAATAGTTCAGGATGTAAGTCTAAATCCAACATACTTAATCTTGTAAAACCTGAAAATCTTAAAGCTAAATTATCTATAACAGGCTCTGAAAGTTTTTGTTCTGGACAGACAGCAACTCTTTATACAAAAGAAATAAGCAACGAAAGTTTTGAAAGTGGAAATTTTAATGAATTTAACTGGCAGAGTTCGGGAGATCAGGTATGGATGATAGATAATAGTAACAAATATGTAGGCAGCTATTCAGCCAAATCAGGATTAATAACCCATCTTCAAAGTTCTATTTTAACTATTAGTCAATATGTTGAAAAAGATACAGAAATAGGTTTTGCTTATAGAGTATCATCAGAAACCAATTATGATTTTCTGCGTTTTTATATTAATGGTAAACTAAAAGGAGAATGGTCAGGTGAAGTTGAATGGACTTCGATTTTGTTTTCTGTTAATAGAGGATATAATGAATTCAGATGGGTTTATTCAAAGGATAAAAGTGTTAATACCGGCTCTGATGCAGCCTGGATAGATAATATTGATTTTCCTGCAAAAGCGACAGGTTTATTAACGTATCAATGG
>JAGODS010000029.1 GCA_017998135.1 Bacteroidales bacterium | reverse complement strand
ACATATAACCGTTTTGTATATATTTGCCATTTTGTCAGAAAAAATATAATTAAAAAAATGTAATGCAAAAGTAATATTTTTACAATTCAGGGAGAAAATTTTTTTAAAAGCCGAGATATAAAAAAAAAGAAATTTGTTACCACACCGTTACTCAAAAAAACAAAAGCCTTGAAAAAACAAGGCTTTTAGAGTGTTAAAAGTAGCGGAGGTAGGATTCGAACCTACGACCTTTGGGTTATGAGCCCAACGAGCTACCACTGCTCCACCCCGCGATATATCTTGTGGTAATTATTAGCTTTAATTGCGACTGCAAAATTAATAATATTTATATTATAAAGCCTAAATTATATATTTATTTTAATTTAGGCTGATTAATTCATTGATTTTATCAAAGTATTAAAAATTATGATTTTCAATAGCCCGACCTTAATAGCCACGAGCTTTAGCTCGTGGAATAAGATTACTCTTAACAATCGGGCTTTAGACCAATATTTATGAATAATACCGATTAGAAAGTTGAATAAATATTCTCACCAGGCAAGCGCAGCCGCCCCAAGTACTGCGGCATTAGCGGCAGGAACACCTGAAGGAAGCAGCTTTACTGAACCTGCAAAGACAGGCAACATATATTGATTCATATATTTTAAAGCAGGCTCAAATAAAAAAGCGCCTGCACCTGTAATTCCGCCGAATAAAAAGATAGCTTCCGGGCTTGTAATTGCTACTGTATTGGCAAGGGCAAACCCAAGTTTTTTCCCTGTATAATCAAAGGTTTTAATTGCCGCCTCAGAGCCTTTAAGAGCTTCTTTATAAATAAACTCCGTATTAATATTAACATCCGGCTGTTTTAAATTTAATTGTTTTAATAAATCCAAATAAGTCAAAATAACGCCTCTTGCAGAAGCATACATTTCTAAGCAACCCCTCCTGCCACATCCGCAAATTCTCCCGTTCTCCTCAATAATAGTATGTCCAAGTTCGCCTGCAAAACCTGTATAACCGTATAATACCTGCCCATCAATAACAAAACCGCTACCTACACCGGTACCAAGCGTAACTATAACAAAATCACGTATAGCTTTAGCAGCTCCATAAATCATTTCTCCAATAGCTGCAGCATTTGCATCATTGGTAAGCTTAACAGGTACAGAAAAATACTGATTAAACAAAGCTGTAAAATTTACAGTTCCTTTCCATACTAAGTTAGGAGCATCTTTAACAGTGCCTGTATAATAATTACCATTTGGAGCGCCAATACCAATCCCCTTAAGTTTATAGTCAGGCAATCTATCCAAGGCTTTTATAATATCCTCGCTTAGCGCCCTTACATAATCTTCAACAACAGTATAAGCAACAGTACTCAATGAATTTTTATACAAACAATCGCCTTGCCTGTCTGCAATTCCATAAACAGTATTTGTTCCGCCAATATCAATTCCTATAACTATATCTTTCATAAATAATTTTTTACAAAAATAGACATTTTTATAATAATCCTTCTTTAATTGTTTTTAGTCTATATTCAAAAATCAATAAGACGAGTTTTATTAAAATTAAATAATTTTGCAGTCTTATTTATAAAGAACCCAATGAAAATTTATCTAACTATTATTAGCTTTTTATTCGCTTTAAATGTATTTTCCGATACTTGCGACTGCAATATTTTAATTAAAAAAGACAACCTAATGTATAAAGAAGGTTCTGAACTCCCTTTCACTGGAACCTGTATTATTATTAATAATAACATTAAAATATTAGAAACAGAATACAAAAACGGCAAGGCTGAAGGCAAAGAAACAGTTTGGAATGCTGATGGCACAAAATACACAGAAACTATTTTTGTTGATGGCAAATTTAACGGACCTCACAAACAATGGTATAAAAACGGAATATTGGAATTTGAAATAAATTATCAAAATGATAAAATGAACGGAAAAGCCACCCGCTGGTATAATAACGGGAAAAAAGAATCTGAAGGACTTTACTCTGACTGTAGAGAAACAGGACGCTGGACCTATTGGTATGAAAACGGTAAAAAGAAAAAAGAAGGTTCTTTTAAAGAAGGCAAAGAGATGGGTCTTTGGAATTATTTTAATGAAAAGGGCGTGAAAACCGAACAGAAAAAATTTGTCTATAAAACCGTTATAAAAAAATAATTGAACAATATAACACATAATCAATATATGTCCCGCTGCCTTGAACTGGCAGTGAATGCATTGGGTTACACCTCACCTAATCCTATGGTGGGTTGTGTTATAGTTCACAAAGGGAAAATAATTGGCGAAGGCTATCATAAAGCCTGCGGACAGAGCCACGCCGAAGTAAATGCCATATTATCTGTCCAAAATAAAGAACTATTAAAAGAATCTACTCTATATGTAAACCTTGAACCTTGTGTCCATTATGGAAAGACTCCGCCCTGCACTGATTTAATAATTAATCATAATATCCCGGAGGTAGTTGTGAGCTTGCTTGACTGTTACTCCGAAGTAGCAGGCAAAGGAATTGAGCGTCTTAAAAAATCAGGTTGCAATGTGATAATTGGTCCACTTGCCAAACAAAGCAGAGAACTTAATAAACGTTTTTTTACTTTTTACGAAAAAAAACGCCCTTATATAATACTTAAATGGGCACAGACAACTGACGGTTTTATTGATATTCTGCGAAATGAAAATACGCCAAAAGGTCCTGCCTGGATAACCAACTCTTATTCCGATATGCTCTGTCATAAATGGCGTACTGAAGAAGATGCCATTATTGTCGGGACAAATACTGCTGCAAATGATAATCCCCAATTAAATGCAAGACACTGGTACGGCAGATCGCCTTTAAGAATTACTATTGATAAAGACCTAAAACTACCTTCCTCTCTTAACTTATTTGACAACAAATATCCTACTATTGTCTTTACTGGAAAAGCTAAAGACGATGATACTAATGTATCGTACATACAAATTGATTTCAATGAAAATATAATACAACAGATAGTTAAAGAACTTTATAAACTTAAAGTTCAATCCTTAATAGTGGAAGGCGGCAAAACATTATTGGAAAGTTTTATAAGTAAAGGTTTATGGGACGAAGCAAGAGTTTTGGTATCTGAAAAAATATTTAGAAAAGGTTTATTAGCTCCGTCTTTTCCAAATGAAATACACAGCGAAATAATGATTTTAAGAAACAAACTTTTGATATTTAAGAATAGGTAAAAAAAGTATCATTAAGGCAGGAAAAAACAAAATGCTCAAAAATAAGACCGAAACAGAAACTGAACACTCCGACTATCAGGTTTAAATGTTTCACATTTTGTAAAATGTGAAACATTTAAACCGTTTGATTTACCTTATTAGAAATATTTATTAAATAATGAAAGCAATAAATATTATTTAATATCTGATAAAGAAATATTCAATTCTTTAGCAATTCCATTTCCGTAGTTTTCATCTGCATTAAGACAATTTTTAATATGCCTGATTTTAATTTCAAGAGGAGCATCACCCAAAGCTCTTGCAGTATTCTCAAATAGCACCTGTTGCTGTTGTTTAGACATTAATCTGAAAAGATCTCCAGCCTGAGAAAAATAATCATTATCATCTTCTCTATGGTTCCAGTGATAAGCAGCACCGCTTAATTCAATGGGAGGTTCTTTAAACTCGGGTTGCTCCTGCCACTCACCATAGCTATTAGGTTCATATCCTAAAGTAGAACCATAATTTCCATCAGACCGCATAGCCCCATCTCTATGAAACATATTTAAGAAAGGACATCTGGATTTATTGACCGGTATTTGATGATGGTTAACCCCGAGACGATATCGCTGAGCGTCTCCATAGGAAAACAATCTGCCCTGTAACATTTTATCAGGAGAAAAACCAATACCGGGAACAATATTAGCAGGATTAAATGCAGCCTGTTCAACATCCTGGAAATAATTTTCAGGGTTTTTATTAAGCTCTAAAACACCAACATCAATAAGAGGAAATTCTTTTTGAGACCAAACTTTAGTAAGATCAAAGGGATTATGTTTATAATTTTTAGCCTGCTCATCGGTCATAATTTGAATTTTCATAGACCATTTAGGGAAGTCTCCTTTTTCAATACTTTCGAATAAATCTCTCTGATGACTTTCTCTACACTTCCCAATAATAGCTTCAGCTTCCTGGTCGGTAAGATTTTTAATACCCTGTTGAGTATGAAGATGAAATTTGACCCAGATGCGTTCATTTTTTGCGTTAATCATACTAAAAGTATGACTTCCAAAACCGTGCATATTACGATAAGAAGCTGGTATCCCTCTATCGCTCATAGTAATAGTAACCTGATGAAGAGCTTCAGGAAGCAGAGTCCAGAAATCCCAGTTATTTTTAGCACTTCTCAAATTAGTCTTAGGGTCACGTTTAACTGCGTGATTTAAATCGGGAAATTTTAGCGGGTCTTTAAGAAAGAAAACAGGGGTATTATTACCTACCAGATCCCAATTACCTTCTTCGGTATAAAATTTGATAGCAAACCCACGTATATCTCTTTCGGCGTCAGCAGCGCCACGCTCACCAGCGACAGTAGAAAACCTGACAAAGCAATCTGTTTTTTTCCCAATCTGAGAAAAGATTTTGGCTTTGGTGTATTTGGTAATATCGTGAGTAACAGTAAATGTTCCGAATGCACCCGAACCTTTGGCGTGCATACGTCTTTCGGGAATAACCTCCCTGTCAAAATGAGCTAATTTTTCAAGAAACCATACGTCCTGCAACAATTGAGGACCACGTTTGCCTGCTGTTAAAATGTTCTGGTTATCAGCGACGGGAGCCCCCGAACTGCTGGTTAAAAATTTTTTCATCCATTTCATAATTCCAATTTTTTAGTTAATAAATAAAATATGTTTGCAAAAATACAAAAAATTCTAATATAGTATGAATTATTCATAATATAACTTAAAAACCCGATAAAGCCGTTAAGAAGATAGTATGAAGAGATATTTTTAAACCTCATAATAAGTTATTAATAATCTTATATTAATTTTAAAGGTACTTATAGGGTCGCTTCACTCAGTTATAAAAAGAAATATGGAGTTTATAGAGATCTCCTTAAAAATAATTAACAAAAGACTTTTTATAGTGGGCTCAGAAATTAATTTTTGATTTTTTTTAAAAGCTCTTCGGCTTTTTTGAACTCTTTCATATTATTATAAGTACCGACGAGATTTTGCATAATTTGTTTATCGTCAGGCTTTAAATCAAGAGCTTTAAGAAAAAAGAACTCGGATTTAACATAATCGCCTTTAATGCCAAATGCAACTCCGAGGTTTTCTAATATAGAGGGATCATCCTTTTTGATATTATACCCTTTGAGAAGATAATCGATAGATTTATTAAGGTTATTAAGATATCTACCATTAACTTCGCCAAGTTTATTATACGCATTGTAATAAAGACTATCTTTTGCAAGAATGGAATTTAAAGTAATAATAGCAGTATCAATCCTGCCGCGTTCAACAAGAGTTAAAGATAATTCATAAAGATAGTCCATATTCAGAGGTTTATCTTTAATAAGAATTTTAAGAGCATTTTCTGCTGTTTTGAAGTCTTTTATTTTTCTGGCTTTTTGTGCAGTATATAAAATATTATTAGCAGCATCCGGGTGCCCGGGAGACATACGCAGTACATTAGCATAATTTTCGGCAGCTTTAGCATAGTCGGGCATTTCGAGATAAACATTTCCTATGAGTATCCAACCTGCAAGATATGTTTTATGAATATCAACACCTTTATAGAGGTACTGCAAAGCCTGTTCCAACATAGCTTTTTTTTCAAGACTATCAGTCAGAGTTTTTGCTTTTTCATAAGATAACCCTCCGGCGGAAACATTGCATTTGGCGCTATTAGGCGAATTTTTCGCATCGGTAGTAAAAAGAGTATAATCATCCTGCCAGACAAAATTCCTGCTGAAAGTTCTGAGCGAATATAAAACAAGGATAAAAGCCGTGAGAAAAAGAACACCTGTTTTATAGCTTTTATAATATTTATTAATAAAATAAGCAAGTATAATACAAAAGCCTAATAAGGAGACAAACATAAACCTCTCATTCATAAAAGTACCTATATTAAAAACTAAGTTTGACTGAATCGAAAAAGTAATAACGAAAAATAAGATACTATAGGCAACTATACTCCTTTTTCTTAAATTCCATAAAGAATATCCGATAAGAAACAAATAAACGGCAACTGAAAAAAGCACCCAAAAATCACTGAAATTAGTTATTGCAATTTGTCTTGGATAATAGTCGTGGGTTAAATGGTAAGGGACAAACAATAAATACAGATATTTAAGCCAGGTAAAAATGATAGTAGCGTATTTTTCAATAGTATTAGCCTCAAGAAATGGATTATTAAGCAATTCTTTCTCAAAAGCATTATTACTGACCATAAAGCCCAGCGCCCAATACCTGATTATAAAATAGAAAACCAAAGATAAAAGCAAAGGAAACAAGGTGAATAAATATGATTTTTTTAAATTTTTCATATTTGCCCCTGATCTGAACACAAATATTGTAAGAGGTATTACAGCAAAAAAAGTTATAGCGTTCTCTTTGGCAAGTAAAGCAAGAAAAAATACAATTCCGCTAAAAAGAAGGAACAAAAATTTTTGTTTGTCCACATACTTCAGGGAAAAAAATACCACGGCAACTGAGCCCAACAAAGACATTATCTCATCTCTGCCTTTTATATTGGAAACAACCTCTGTATGCAATGGATGAGCTACAAAAAGTACCGCTGCTATAAAAGGGATATTAAACAAATTATCTGCTTTAAATAATTTATTAAAACTACCTGTCTTATCCCTGAATGAACTATTAAACATTAGTTTTAATAAAGAAAAAACAAAAACACAAAGAAATGCATAAAGTACAACATTAATCAAATGACCTATAAAAGGCTTATTACCATTGAATAATTGATATTCCAGAGCAAAACATACCTGCGAAAGAGGCCTGTATCTTCCGCCAGGAAGCAGATTCTTACTTTTGCCAAAAAAACCCACAAAAGCATCATTGGTCATTATGTTTTTTATGCCAGAAACACCCTCTTTTGTAAACTTATTCTGAGTTATCATAAGCGTATCATCTAATGTGTAATCAAAAAACAGGGTATTTGAATATAAAGCAACTGCAAAAAGAAAAATAAATATCTTCTGTAAATTGTATAAGGAATATTGGGTATTAGTTTGTTTCATAGATAGATTTAATTTAAAAAGACCGATAATAAATTTGATATTTGTAGAAAAATAATATTCCCCCCTTCATTAATATCCCTTTAGGGATTAAATATTTGTAGAAAAATAATATTCTTCCAGTCATTAATATCCCTTTAGGGATTAAATATTTATAAAATATTATAGAATATCATTGAAAATGTATCGCTCATTAAATTCTACATCAAAATTTTTCAACAACTCCAAATATTCTTCTCTAAATGTTCTTTTTTTATGGTGTTGTTCCTGGTTAATTATATATTTAACAACTCTATCTATATGCGAATGTGAATAAGAAAAAGCTCCATAGCTCTCCTGCCATTGAAATTTGCCCCTGTTAAATTTTTTAATATTAATCCATTTTGAAGAAGAACCTTTGATATCCTGCATTAAATCAGGTATCAATTGGTGTGGTTTATAACCTACAAATATATGTATGTGTTCAGGCATTCCATTTATTGCTATTAATTTATGTTTATTATTTTTAATAACACCGGTTATATATTTATATAATTCGTCCTTCCATTCCGGTTTTATCAGAGAAACTCTGTCTTTAACAGCAAAAACAAATTGTAGATAAATTTGTGTATAGGTATTTGGCATAATTAATTATTTTGATGCAAAAATAAATAAAATTGCTATCTCTCTATAAATATATCATCCCTAAAGGGATGAAGTGGTTGTTTTTAATATTTTTTTGCTATAAATATCAAATCCCTAAAGGGATTTTTCGAATTAAATTTGTCACGAATATAAGAGTTTATATAAAAATATAACGAAGATTTTTTGTTCAAACCTTGATATTTTAACAGCCCACCTGTTAGGTTTTTAAACCAACATTTTTTGCTTAAGTTATATTCACTATTTTTCAAAATCGGGATATAACAAATACTTTTTTCTTATTTTTTTATAATTATTCAAGTCCTCAGTCCACCTGCTTCTTATTTCCGCTTCAGATTTTCCGGCAATTATATCTTTTTTAAGTTGAGGGTCCCCGGAATGTTTATCAAAAGCAGGAGTAAAAAATTCTGTTTTATCCTTTAACAACCGATAAGTTTCAAGAAGCCAGAACAAATATATTTGTTTTATATTCCGAATATAAATCTCAGCAAAATCCTTCAAATAATAACCATAACATACTTTACCTTCATAAAGTGGATGACTGCTCATACCTTTCATACTTTGAGGAGTAAAAGTAAATTCTCCCTGTTTCAGGTCAGGATGACCTATAAGCTGGAATGGGAAATCAGTTCCTCTGCCAATGCTCATAACAGTCCCTTCAAATAAACCCAGCGAAGGATATAAATAAACAGCAGCCATAACAGGGAGATTAGGCGAGGGTTTAACAGGTAAGCTGTAAAAATATGAATGATTATAACCTGATACCTCTACTATTTTCAAATCACATTTTATCCCGTTCACAAGCCAGCCCTCCCCATTAACCATTAAAGCATATTCGGCAACTGTTAAACCGTGAACCAAAGGTATAGGATGTAAACCTAAAAAAGATTTTTGTTCAGGTTTAAGTACAGGACCATCAATATAATAACCATTAGGATTAGGTCTGTCAAGCACCAGCAAACTGATATTATTTTCAGCGCAGGCTTCCATCATATAACTCAATGTTGAAATATAGGTATAAAATCTGACTCCTACATCCTGTATATCAAAAATAACTATATCTATTCCCTGTAAATCCTTTTTAGCTGGCTTTCTGTTTTTCCCGTGCAAAGAGATGACAGGCAACCCTGTTTTAGTATCAATATTGTTATCTATTGATTCACCCGCCTCAGCTTCACCCCTGAAACCGTGCTCAGGACAAAAAATATGAACTATTGTAAAGCCGGCTGAAAGCAGGCTGTCAACTAAATGCACCCCGGCTATCATTGAAGTCTGATTTGCAACTATAGCAATCTTCTTATTCTTTAACAAAGGGAAATATAGATCTGTACGTTCCGCACCGGTTTTAATATCTATATTAGTAAGATTATTGTCATTCAATTCTGTAAACGTTTGAGACTTTATATTAAGTTTAAAAAATAAAATAAAGAAAGCTATAATCAAACATTTTAAGATAAAATTATTTTTGTTAAAATAATAAAACATAATATTGTGTTTAAACTTTTATTAGAGCTACCCACTACTCAATACCCGAAGAATTAAGCAGTCTAAAAAAACGTGCCAAAATTATGAAAAATTATTATATTTTTGCGATTATTTTAAAAAGTTTGAATTTCGAATTATTTATAGCAAGACGTATCACAGGCAGACAAAAAGGTAGTTTATCTCTGCCTTTTATTAATATAGCCGTTATCAGCATTGCACTGGGAATATGCACTATGCTGGTTTCGCTTGCCATTCTTACAGGTTTTCAAAAAGAAATCAAAGATAAAGTATCAGGTTTCAGCTCTCACATTCAAATAAATAATTTAGACCAAAATACTTCTTATGAAACAAGTCCTGTTGAAAAAAATCCTGTATTAGTCAATGAAATTAAAAAAAATAAAAATATAGATCATATTCAAAGTTATGCAATAAAAGCAGGAATAATTAAAACCAAAGAACAAATACAAGGCATACTTATTAAAGGTATTGGCAGTGATTTTGACTGGTCTTATATGAAAACTCAGCTTAAGGAAGGAACTATCTTTAATGTTTCTGATACAGGCAAAACAAACAAAATTATCATATCAAAGCATCTGGCTCTAAAACTAAAACTTAAGTTATATGATGACATTATAGTATATTTTATTGAAGACCCACCAAGGGTGCGTAAATTCAATATCTGCGGATTATACCAGACAGGAATGGAAGAATTTGATAATCTTTATATACTTGCGGATATAAGTCATATTCAAAAATTAAACAACTGGACTCAAAATCAAATCACTGGTTATGAAATTTTTATTAAAGATTTTTCAATGCTCGAACAAACAACTGGATTTATTAATCTTAACAGTCCTTATAACATTAAAACCAATAATATAAAAAAAATATATCCTGAAATTTTTGACTGGCTTGAACTTATGGATATGAATGTATTTATAATCATAATAATTATGCTGCTTGTAACCTCAATTACGATGGTATCTACTCTCTTAGTATTAATACTTGAAAAAACAAGAATGATAGGTATTCTCACAGCCCTCGGCACACGTTTTGGCAGCCTAAGAAACATTTTTCTTTATAATGCAGTTCATATTATTATAAAAGGGTTAATAATTGGCAATTTCATCGCTATTAGCCTGTGTTATCTGCAAAGTCATTACAAAATAATAAAATTGCCGCAGGAATCATATTACATTGATGCTGTGCCGATTTTTATTAATACCTGGCATTTTATAGCTCTTAACCTCTTTACTCTTGTTATATGTACTTTAATCCTGCTTATCCCCTCTTATATTATTTCCCGTCTTAGCCCCGTCAAAGCGATTAGATATAACTAATGAGGTTACTAAATGATTTGAACTAAAGCCTTGATAATGTAAGGAAACTATTTATCCTTACCCCTACCTATTATAGTAGTCTTATATATTAAAAATAAAAATAGTAGTTAGGGAATGTTAAACCTAAAGATAAAAGTATAATATTATTCGCTAAAAATCGTTAAATATTAAATTGCTTTATATACAATTCTTTTTTTTGACAAATAACAATTATACGTTTTTAATGTTTCACATTTTGCAAATGTGAAACATTAAAAAAAAGGAGATAAATCTAAGACGAAGTGTGGACGCTTCGCCTAACAGGAAAGTAAAGACAAATAGTAATGTATTAAAAAATTCCCAAAAAACAATTTACTATCCCTAAACTATCCCAAGACTATCCGTAAACTATCCCTAAACTTATCGTAAGAACACCAATAAGACACGTATAATAAGAGGGAAGAAAGCTATATAAAATAGTTCAGCAATAACTTTGCAAACTTATTCTGCCATCGCAAACCTGATATTCTATAAAATGTTCCTAAATAATTTGAACTAAAGCCTTGATAATGTAAGAAAACCATCTATCCCCCTACCTAAAGAGGCTGTGTAAAAATGAATCCGAATAGCTTTTTTATTCGGATACCTATCTGAGAAAGATAGCAATTTTTCAATTCTCAGAGGCTTAATTCTTGATTTTTACACAGCCTCTAAAGGTAGGGGCTATTGATAATCAAAAGAAACTATCTACCCTTACCACTACCCAATACTCACTACACAATACCCGTTACACAATACCTGCTACACAATACCCGCTACCTAATTCAGTTAATTTTATTAATTTTGCAGACGCAAAAAGCTCCCAATAATGCCATTTTACAAAAATATATATCTGCAACTCTGCATACCTCCAATTACCTATAAATGTTTGAAATCAGGAGTTTTTATTTTAATAACATTATTAATTCATATAAATATAACTGCTCAGGTTCTTATTAATGAAGTGATGGTAAATCCTTCAGGAAATCAGGGCTTAACACAAACAGGCAAAGAATATATTGAGTTATTTAATACTAATCCCTGTTCTTCAATTGATATAAGCGGTTATATTCTCGCCTCAAGGTCTAAACTTATTATACCCGGGGGTGAAAACAATTATGGAGGAGCCTTTATATTCCCAAAGGGAACTTTGCTTCAGCCCTTAGGATTTATTGTTATTGGAACAGAAAATTCTACACCTGACCCAGGCAGTATAGACATAAAATTGCCAGCTTATACCGGGCAACCCGAATTATGCGAAGAAATGCCTAATTTATGGTCATTGCCCAACATAGAAGGCTGGCTGGCGCTTTATGATGAAAAGGGTTTACCTGTAGATGCTATTTACTGGGACAGCAACTCATCTGAAATAAACACTGATGCTGATGCTCATTCTATTCAGCCCTGTGTGCCGTCAACAGCAGCAGGCACAGGAATAAGCGAATTATACTCTGCAAAACAAATATATCAAAATTATAAATCCAAAATAGCTTATACCGGCTCTGCTACTGATATAAATAAAACTTTCAGCAGGATGCCTGACGGCGGAACCTGGCAAAAAAACATTGACCCCTCAATTAATGACGCTAACCGAAATGCCCTCAGTCAACCTTTAAATTTTAACGACCTTAATAATCTTCCTTCTCTAACTAATCTGTTCAATTGGAAAATCACAATTAATTTACCCGCCTGTAATGCAAATGATGGCTCTATTAACATAAATATTACAAACGGTGGCTCCGCTCCATTCAGTTATAGCATTAATGAGGGTGTAGTCTTTCAGGCATCCGGCAATTTTAATAATTTATATCCAGGCAAATACTCTGTTATTGTTAAAGATAATAAAGGATGTGAAAGAGACACCCTGATATCACTTTTACCTGCGAATTCCCCTGTTATTAACCAAATAATTACAACTCCATCTAACTGTAATAAAGCGACAGGCTCCGCCGAAGTTTTTGCCGATAATGGCAACCCTCCCTACACCTATTTATGGAGCTCCACTCCTCAGCAAACTACCAAACAAGCTCTCAATCTACCACCCGGCAATTACATAGTTACTGTTTATGACAATAATAACTGTTTGTCTATAAGTTATGTAACTATTAATAATATACCTGGACCTACAATTACACTTATTACTATACCCGATACCTGCGCTCAAAACAAAGGCTCGGCTATTGTTTATCCTTCAGGCGGTACTGCACCTTTTACCTATAAATGGAATAGCAGCCCTGTACAGACTACTCAAATTGCACAAAACCTTAAAAGCGATTCTTACTCTGTAACAGTTACTGACAATAAAGGGTGCTCTACTACTGCAAATTTTGAATTAATAGATGTTGGCGGACCTACAGTAAATATAAATTCAAAAAATCCTACCTGTAATAATAATAATGGATCTATAAATGTTGATGTTAACGGAGGCAAATCGCCTTACAACTATATATGGGATAGCGGTCAAACTGGCTCAATGCTAAGCAACCTTCCACCAGGCTCTTATTCTATAACCGTTACGGACCAAAGCGGTTGCCCTCCTTTTAAAGATGAAATTACACTGACAAATGTTCCTCCTCCCATCATCAATTCTATCATACCCGAAGATGCAAGCTGCGGTAATAATAACGGAAAGGTTAGCATAAACATATCAGGCGGCATTCCTCCTTACAAATATCTATGGAATAATTCTGAAACATCTCAAAATATTGAAAATCTTAATGCCGGAACTTATTCTGTTACCGTTACCGACCAGACTCCCTGTACTGCCACAGAATCTGTTGTTGTTAACAATATAGGCGGACCTACGCTTAATATCGGTAAAACAGACGAGAAATGCGACAATAAAGAAGGGATGGCTTTTGTTACTGCTAACGGGGGTTCTGGCTTTTATACTTATCTCTGGAATACAGTTCCTGCCTTAACTACTGATACTATTAAAAATCTTTCTGCAGGCACTTATAGTGTTACTGTCAGTGATGGCGGTCCCTGTGAAGCTGTTATTTCGGTTGAAGTTTTAAACACTCCGGGCTTTAATGTTGAACTGTTCAAAACAGATGCTCATTGCCAGCAGAGTGATGGCAGCATATCTACCGTTTTATCTGGCGCTTCAGGTAATATTTCCTATCTTTGGAATACTAATCCTGCTCAAAATACGGATAAAATTACCGGTGTTCCTCCAGGGTCTTATACTGTTACAATAACTGACGACAAATGTACTGTTACTGCATCTACTACAATTATTAACCTTGAAGGTCCTAAGGCTGAATTTAGTTTTTCCCCTTCTTTTTTATATTTTTCAAATCCCGTTTGCCAATTTGTTGATAACTCCGACAGCTCGGTTATCAGTTGGACCTGGAATTTTGGCGATGGTTCAGCTTTATCTTATGAAAAAAATCCATCTCATAAATTTACCACTACCGATACATTTTATATAAAACTTGTTGTAAAAGACGCTTATAATTGCTCAGATTCTATCACAAAATTTCTTTGGGTAAAAGAAGATTTCAGAGTTTTTATTCCTACTGCTTTTTCACCTAATGATGATTATATTAATGATTATCTTTTAATCAAAGGGACAAGTATAGATACTAAAGATTTTGATTTAAAAATATTTAACCGCTGGGGAAACGAAGTTTTTAAAACTAATAATATATCTGAAGGCTGGGATGGCAGGTTTAATAGTATCCCTGTACCACAGGAT
>JAGODS010000028.1 GCA_017998135.1 Bacteroidales bacterium | reverse complement strand
GCGTCTCCTCTGTTTAACTCTGCGTCTCCTCTGCTTAACTCTGCGTCTTCTCTGCTTAACTCTGCGTCTCCTCTGTTTCCCTCTGCGTCTTCTCTGTTTCCCTCTGCGTCTCCTCTGCTTAACTCTGCGTCTTCTCTGTTTAACTCTGTGTAATAATTTAATAATTTCTGACTTTATAGATAAACGCTAATTAGCATTTAAAAATACTAAGCAAACATAAAAACTTCACTCATTTTTAATTTCTTTAATTAGGAATATTAAAATATATTATCAGTTCTTTAATTGTTTTTAAATTTGTCTTCATTGTTTTATTTTTTTTACAAAACTCAAAAATTTCTTTTAATTTAACTGTATAAATTTGCTTTCCATTATCAAGATATTGAGCAATATAATAATAAATATTAATAGCCATATCATTTTCTTCAATAAACATGCGCTTTTGCTTATGAGTCTGATATTTTCTGTAATCCTTTATACATTGCTTATACTTTCCCTGAGCAAAATTGCCGATTATAAGACACATATATATAGTATCAATACTTATATATATAAGTTTAGTTTTTGATGTTTCAATCAAACTATAAAGAATTTTTAAAGCAATTTCAATGTTTTTTTTCTTACTCAGCAGCATTAATGCAGAATAGATAATTTTAAAATTTAATAAAGTGGATTTTTGTTCTTCAAACTCTTTCTTTTCATAAAGTTTGATTAATTTATTGCAACGCTCTGCCAGATTCTCAATATCTTTTCGATGATTAAGCGAAATAATTTTGTAATAATCCTTTCTATGAATCTGATAATGATATTTTGATAAATAAAAAGTTGTTTTTATATTTATATAATAAATCTCAGGGAGATTATTATAAACAGTCCAAAAAGGTGTTGTTTCGTTATAATACATCAACTTTTTCAATTCTCCGTTAAATTCTTTATTATTCAGATTACTTGAAGATAAATTCAACCTGAAATATAGTATTTTTGTTTGAATATCTTCAGGAAATGGGAAGATAATATAGCCATATTTATCAAATTCCTTTTCAAACTTTATTAAATCTCTTATATTTTTTGGCTTTTGTAATTCATTCTGCCTGTAATAATAAAGTATATGATATAAAGAATACCTACTTATGAAACTGACTGCTTTACTTTTGTTTTTTTTATATTTATCAAAATAATTCGTCATTTTTTCAAAATTACTTATTACATACTGATTATTTACACTAACATTAAAATTTTTGTAAAAATATATATATATTCCATTTAACGTCTTCTCTCTTTCTAAAACCTCCTCTAACCTCTTATGATACCTGGCAGTATTACTAAACTCTTTTCTTATAAAAGATTCCTGCGCCAAATATTTTAATAAACTTATTAACGTCTGATTGTCCTCTATCTTTTCAGCTAACTCAAATAATATTTTTGCGAGATAATCTGCCTCCAGCCTTTTACTCTCATTTACCAAATGCTCAATTCTTGAAATATTGTGAAAGAGATAGGACGGATAATTTCTGCTTAAAAAAGAACTTAACTTAAAAGTGTAGGAAGCTAACTGATTAAAATTTTGTCTCGATTTAATATCATTACATTTATATATTTTATTACATAAAGTATCTGGGGATTGATAAGTTGATAAATTAACATCGCATAACAAAACAAGCTTATAGGAAAGATCTGCATTCTGACTCTTTAAATGTTTTAAGAATTTATTCCTCGTGTTTTTATCAAGTAATTTAACTAATTTCTGAATTAAATATTCTGTTTTCATCTTATTTTAAATTTATTTTTATTATTTTTTTTCCCGCTACCTTTTTATAATTTTTAATATTAAAGTATTCATTATATTAGATATATATTTCAAATTAATTTGCAAAAATAATAAATTCTTATAATAAATTATGATATTTTCATCTGATTATAACTAAATTTTTATAAAAATTATCAATTACTATTGTTATAATTGCTTTATAACTTAATAATAATAAATTAATTATTAAAAGTTAGTATTTAGTATTCATTTTTTCATTATTTTTTTCTTCTTTTTTAATAGTTTTATTTATTAATTTTGCATCCTTGATTAATTTTTTAATAAATTCTTTTTATGAATAATATTTACATTTTTAACAGCATTAATAAATTTAAAAATAATTTTCTTACAAATAAATTACTGATTTTTACTCTTTTCTTTCTGTTAATTTTAAATTTAAACCTAAAAGCACAAGATATACTTGTCGCCGAATACAAATTTGAAACAGACCAGCAAGGATGGATCTGGCAGGCTTATACCAGTACAGGGGGAGCTACAAGCAGTCCAACAGCCGGTTATATTAGTACTGTTAACTGGGCTCTTAATGGTGGTACTGCAGGATGTATCAGGCACAATACACCGTCAGCGACAGTAGGAGGATACTGGTTTGCTCGCTCTCCTGGATTATCTTTAACTGCAGGCAAAGAATATTATGTTAAATTTGGCGTAACTCTTGCAGGAGCCAATACAACTACAATTAATCAAAGAGTTCAGGTTAGAATTGGAACATCAACAGCAGCTAATGGAGGAACTATTGTAATGGGTAGTACTTATTTACCTCTAACAGCAGGCGGAGCTGCTAATTATGTAGAATTCACTTCTCCTATTTATACTGCTTCTGTAACCCAAACCCATTATATTGCCGTAGGAGATTTTTTTAATAAAGGTGCCTGGGCTTGTTATTATGACGGGATTAGAATATATGAAGTCTATTCAGCTACAGCAGCTATAAGTACAGAGACTATATCAGGTTCTACATTTTGTTTAGAAGGTTCGTTAAGTGTGCCATTTACAGTTACAGGCGTATTTAATCCCGGCAATACATTTACAGCTCAATTGTCAGATGCAGCAGGCAGCTTTACAAGCCCGACAGATATTGGCAGTTTAGCAGGTACAACTGATGGAACTATATCTGCAACAATACCTTTAGGAACACCTGTAGGTTCAGGTTACAGAATCAGAGTAATTGCTGATAACCCTGCAACTATAGGCACGGATAATGGTAGTAATCTAACCGTTACAGCAGGTTCGGTTTATAAATACCGCAGTGCAGGCTCAGGCAACTGGAGCAATCCTTCTATCTGGGAATATAATACCTGCGGAAGTGCATATTTCCCAGCTATTACTGCACCTGACTATTCAAATAATGATGGAATTATTATTCAAAATGGTCATATTGTAACAGTTGATGTTGATGTTACGGCTGATCAACTTACTATTGACAATACTGCTAATTCTACTCTTATTATCAATAATGGCGTTATTCTGACTATTAACGATGGTGTAGGAAATGATTTAGAATTAAATACCAATTCACGCTTAACTGTTAATGGTACATTGATAAATCAAGGACAAATCAATGGTAGCACTGCTACAACAACTACTTTTAATAATAATTCTGTCTATAATCATTCAGTAAATGGAGGCACTGTGCCAACAGCAATCTGGAATACAGGTTCTGAATGTAGAATAACAGGTGTAACAAATACCGCTCCTACTACAGGCGTTTCTCAAAGTTTTTATAATTTCACCTGGCATTGTGCAGGTCAAACAACAACCTTAGGTCTTACTGGGTCATATAACCCGTCAAATGTTTCAGGGACCTTTAGTATTACTGAAACCAACAACAGCATTTTTGATTTAACAGGTATTAACAGAAGTTGGACCGGCAATATGATAATTTCAGGAAATTCAAGAGTCTTTTTCTTAAGAAGCACGGGCACTTCATCTAATCTGACTGTTAATAATTTTGATATTATATCAGTTACAGGAATGAGTCCTGCAATAGACATAAATAATAGTATAACAACCGGATCATCTGCTAACCTGACTATAAACGGCAATTTGACTATTAACAGCCCTTTAAACGGTTTAACCTGGGGTAATCTGTCAGGCAATTTTTCGACTGTAAATATAGGCGGTAACTTTATTCACATCAACGGGTCTTTATTAGCAGGTAATTCTGCTACAAACCGCCTTCAATTCGTCAATTCGGGAACTAAAAGCATTTCATCTTATGACAATCTGAACATAACTTTAAATGCATTAAACTTAAACGGGGGCACACTTGATATCGGTAATTCAACTTTAGCTCCTGTTAGTCATATATCAATTTCTACAGGAACTACATTAATTTTAGGTTCTTCGGGATTAATAAACAATAATGGAAATTTTACTTTAAATACCGGCGCTAATATTTATATTGCTTCTCTTGAAGGAATAAGCTCTTCAGGTGCAACAGGTAATGTACAATCAAGCGGGAGCAGAACCTTTAGCATAGGTGCAAATTACACATACAACGGGCAGGCGAATCAAATAACAGGCGATGGTTTTACAGGAGGCAATAACCTGACAATTGATAATATCAATAATCTAACTTTAACAGAAAATGCTACTATATCAGGAAATCTTAATTTTACAAATGGAAACCTGACTATCAATAACACCAAAGCTCTAACACTCACAGGTACTGCTATACTTAATGCCAATAATACAATAATTTCAGGTGCAGGCAAGTTGAAACTTACAGGAACTGCTAATATTATTAATAACATATTAACTCTTGAAAATCTTGAAATAGAAGGCATAGGCGAAATTGCTTCAGGAGCAGGCAATTATGTTTATCTAAAAGGAATATTAACTCCTACATCAGGTAATTTTACGACAAATGCAAACCTCAAATTAATATCAACATCAGGAAAGACAGCTATTATTGAAGCTGGTGCTGCTAACATTTCAGGCGATGTTACTATACAAAGATATATTGGTGGTACTGATGGTTATCATTATATAAGTTCTCCTTTTACAAATACCACAGCAGGAAATCTTGCAGCTTTCGGGACAGGAGCTCCTGTCTGGGATCAGGATTTCTCAACATATTCTTCAGGTCCTATAAGTAATATCTGGGCTTATGTTGAAAACAACACCTCACAAAATTTAAAACCATCAGGTACATGGCAAAACGGCTGGGTTTCACCAGCATCGTCTGGATCTATTTTAAACCCTATGACAGGTTATGCACTGATGACTTCAGCAGGTAATACAATAGAGTTGACAGGTACAGTAAACTCTGGTTCTATTAGTATGAATCCAACATATACTGCTTCTGCAAATCCAGGAGATGACGGCTGGAACTTAGTTGGGAATCCTTATCCTTCTCCAATAGACTGGAACGCGGTAGGCTGGACTAAAACAAATATAAATAATGCTATATATATGTATAAAGCTTCCTCTGTAAACTCTGGCTCATATAGTTCTTATGTAGGAGGAGTCAGCAGCGACGGCATTATCAGTAATATTATCCCTGCAATGCAAGCTTTCTGGATAAGAACTACTGCTAACGGAGTTCTTGGTCTGAACAATACAGAAAGAACTAACCATACTACCCCAACTTTCTTTAAAAAATCAACAAACGAAAAGCAACTTATCAGATTAGCGGCATTCGCTACAAAACATAGCGATAAAAAAGATTATACTGTTTTATATACTGACAATGCAGCCACATCGGCTTTTGACAGCGATTATGATGCGTATAAAATATTAAATCAAGATGAAGATATGCCGAATTTAGCTTCTTTAAGCAGTGATGGCAACAAACTTTCAATAAACGGCTTAAACGAATTTGCTTCTTTAATACCGCTTTATTTTTCTGCAGAAAAAGCTGATAAATATAATATTACTATAATTAATACCGATAATTTGCCTTGCGATATTGAAATTTATCTTGAAGATATACAGCTCAATACTTTACATAATCTTAGTAAAAACGGCGTTTATAGTTTTGATTATAACCCTGCTGACAAAGCACAAAGATTTTATTTACACATCAAGTCTGCCATAAGCACTGAAATTAACAGACTTACTTCTACCGAACCTTATATTATTTATACTAACAACTCAATTAATATTTACAGTAATACAAAAAGCATCATAACTGTTAATATTTACAACTTGCTTGGGGATAAAATTTACTGTAAAGATTACAAAACAAACAAAATTAGTATTTCTGATAAATCCTTATCCGATGCTTACTATATAGTTCAGGTTATAACTGAAAATAAAAACTTTGTTAAAAAAATATATCTTAACAAATAATCAAAAGCTAAGAGAGATGATTCCTTCCAAAAATAGTTCTTTTATTTAGTGTTTTCATAGTATATATACATTAATGTTCACCTCTCTTTTTCTTTTAAAAATATTAATTTTAAAATAGACATCTTATGACTAAATTAACTTTAAGTTTATTAACATTACTATTAGTCAATATTCAATTATTAAAATCTCAAGAGCCTGATACAGTCTGGACAAAAGTAATGGGAGGAACTGCTTCAGACGCAACAGGAATGATAATGCTCAACAATACGGGTACTCCCTGTGCAGCAGTTGATACTACAACAGATGGGTATATTTATATAGCCACTTCAACAATTTCAAATGATAAATATGTTAGAAAAAACTATGGTTCAGAGGATGTTTGGCTAATAAAACTAAATAGAGAGGGAGATACAATATGGACAAGAAATTATGGAGGCTCTGATTTTGATCGTCCTGGTATGATGCGCAGCCTCAAAGACGGAGGTTGTGTAATTGTAGGACAAACCTTATCTTCTGATGGTGATTTTATCGGTATGGCAAAAGAAGGAGGCGAGGCTTTTATAATAAGAATCAAAGCAGACGGCTCAATAATGTGGGTTAAACTTTACGGAGGCGAAGGCTATGATAAATTATACGACATAAAAGAAACACCTGACAGTGCTTATATAGCCTGTGGAGAGACTAATTCCAATACAGGGGATCTTTTAAATACCGGAGCCGGTCTTAATTGGGTTATAAAAGTAAATGCAATTGATGGTAAAAGGATATGGAGTTCAGCTTTTGTAGGTCCTTTTCAAAGCAGTCCCGATTTTATTGAGAATTTTGCAAGACTGGAAGTCTTGTCTGATGGAAGCGGTTATATAGTAGCAGGTGCATCAAGCCCTGATTTTATAGATTCTTCAAAAGACGAAATTATATATATGAAGATAAATACATCCGGTAAATTAATCTGGTCAAAGAAATGCGGTTCAAATGGCTGGGACGGCATTGCAACTGTGCTTGACGCAGGCGGAGGTGCTTTCTATATAGCAGGTAAGATTGGAGCATCTGGAGCTGATGCTAAACAATTTTATGGAGGTATTGGCGACTTCTGGTTTGCAAAATTTAATTCAGATGGAGTTATTGAATGGGAAAAAAACTATGGTGGCAATGATGGCGATATTGCTTTTGACCTTAAAAAAGATGCTTTAGGATATCTTTATCTTTGCGGTTTTACTAAAAGTAACACACAGGATTTAACATACTCTAAATATAAAGGGGGAATTGATTGGTGGATTATTAAAACCGATGAAAAAGGCGACACTATCTGGACTAAAAGAATGGGAAGTGCCGATAATGATGCTGCTTACGGAATGGCACTGCTCGACAAGTACGGTAATTCATTCGTTGTCGCAGGTAAAGCAGGCGTTTTAGGAGATTATGTCAATAATTTCTTCGGGATACAGGATTTATGGGTTGTAAGATTTGATGACCAGAACGTTGGTATTGATAAAAATGTGCTTGCTGATGACCTTAATTTTTTAATTTATCCAAATCCTACGTCAGACATTATTAATATTAACACAAGCAAAAACGCGATAAATGCACTTTGTTCAATAATTAACTTAACCGGCTCAATAGTATTTTCTAAAACACTAAACGAAAGTACAAATACTCTTAACCTAAACAATCTGCCTCAAGGCATTTATATTTTAAATATTAAATTTGCCGACAAAACAATTAATAAAAAAATTATTATACAATAAAAAATACATTTCCAGACCTTACTCCTGCGAAGCTTTTTAATATATTTTTAAACATTTAATTAATATTTACTATGAACAGAAATAAATCAATTATTAAATCTAAAACCCTACAATATTTTAGAAACCTCACAAGTTTAATATTGTTTTTTTTATTTACTTTTAATCTTAATGCACAAATAACAGAATTTTTTTATCTTGATAGTGCTGCTTTTAAAGCAGGTTATGTTACTCATAAAGCTGAAAAATATGATGACTCCAGAACTTATATGAATTTCGGAAGAGGCTGTTGTGCTGCAAAAACATTTTATTATCTTTATTTTAAATTTAATATTTCTTCAATTCCTTCAGGCTCAATTATAAACAATGTCCAACTTAGTCATTATAAAAAATGGGGAAGAAATGACCCCCGGTTTGATGCAATAATCAGAAAATTAGATGTTGATCCGGAAGTAAGTGATGGCGCTACATTATATCCAAAAATTCACGGAGCATTTGCTTTAACTCAATATGCCCTTCAGACAATGTCTGGCGAAGGGGAACACAGATATTTTGTTCAATTAAACAATTATGCTATTTCTGATTTACAAAATGCTGTTAATATTGGTAATGGTTATTTCTCAGTAAGTTTAGATCATCAATCTGAAGTTGAAGACCAATATTTTAGGATTTCCAATCAATATGAAAACAATGAAGATTTAAAAACATATTTAGTAATCACCTATACTCCTCAAGGCTGTGTAAAACCTACTATTGTTCAACAGCCCACAGATATAGCTGATTGCGAAGGTAAAGATGTTAGTTTAAAAGTTGTTGCTGAAAACAAAGAACCTCTCACTTATCAATGGAAAAAAGATGCCGATATTATTTCGGGTGCAACTAATTCTGAATTTACAATAACAAACATTAAAAAAACCGACTCTGGCAATTACACCTGCAATGTTATGAACAGTTGCGATACCGTTACTTCTGATATTTCAAAACTTATCATAACAGGCAAACCTGAAATTAATTTTATAAGTCCTGATAAAAATAAATGCCTAAGAGACTCAACGCTTTTTAAAGTCATTGCAAATGATGCAGAAAGCTATCAGTGGTATAAAGATAACAACATTTTAACAGACAAAACCGATAGCCAATTTATCATACCCGGTCTTACGCAAACCAATTCAGGAATTTACAATTGTGTTATATCCAACAAATGTGGCAACTCTACATCTGCTAATTCAGTTCTTACAGTAAATCAGCCACCTCAAATACTTAATGAAATATCAGATACAACTACCTGCGAAAATAATTATCTCGAATTTTATGTAGAAACCAATGCAGGCGAATACTCTTATCAATGGATTAAAAACGGAGAAAATATAACTAATGCTACTAATTCAATATATATAATAAATCAATGTAACAAAAACGACGAAGGCATCTATTCCTGTGCAATATTCAAAAATTGTGAACCTGTATATCTTAAACCTTTTACTTTAACTATTATACAAAAACCTATAATCAATGTTAGCTCTGTTATTCAATTTAAGCTTATAGGGGATAATATAAAATATAGTTTATCTCCGGGCGGGACTCCCCCTTTTGAATATCAATGGATTCTAAATGATAATAATATTGAAGGAGCAACTTTGGATTTTTATGAGAAAATTTCTATAAATTATTCAGACACCGGCTTATATAAATGCCTGATTAAAAACTCCTGCGGACAGTCTCTGATAGATATTGCTACTCTTAGAATTACTATATCAGGATTTAATGTAGAAGGAACAGTTACATATTTTAAAAATAATTATACTTTAAAAAACGTTAAAATAATACTGAAAAATACAGAAAATATAAAAATAGACTCAACTACAACAGATGTAAATGGATATTATAAATTTAAGAAACTAAGTACTAATGACTATATACTTGAGTTTTCAAATCCAGCAGCCTGGGCTGGCGTTAATCCTGTTGATGCTTTAATTTGTATCAGAAATTATCTAAGTATGTATAAAATTAATGACCCCTTACAAAGAAAAACTGCCGATGTTGATGATGATAATAAAATAACTCCTATTGATGCTCTCCTAATCAACAGACGATATCTTGGAATAATTAAAAAATTCAAAATTGCAGACTGGCTTTATGACACTTATAAATTTACTATTATTAATAATAATTTACAAGTTGATATTAAAGCTATTTGCGCCGGCGACGTAAATGCCTCTTTTCCTAAATAATAAGATTAAAATATTTCAATTTTTCAATAAATAGCAATATTAAAATTGTTAATTGTTTTTTTCATCTAAAGCAATAAATCATATTTACAGTTAATTATAATTAAAAAATGTACAGATATTATAAATCTAAATTGTTGATAAAAAACTAAAATATATTTGATTTACAATATAATAAAGATTAAATTTGTCCAATTTTTTAATATTAACTAATTACTTTAGCTATGAAAAATTTAAAAATTGCTGTTTATGTAGTAGCAGCTTTATCTTTATTTCTTATTTCCAATAGCGGGTTTTACCTGCTATATTTAAGTCTGCCCAAGTTGAGCTACAGGCTTGGCGAACATCCCAAAACCACTCTTATCTTTTTCTTAGGAGTATTTATGATTAATTTCATCCTCCTCCCCCTCTACACCTATTATAGGTTTAAAAAGAAAGACTTTTAGACTATTTTACATAAAAGCTAAGCTTTTTGAAAAAGCTTAGCTTCTGAATTCTTAATGTTGGTAATAAATTTTTGTTTTACACATTAATTTAAGGGGACTTCTAAAAACTAATAAAAATTTAACCTCACCCTTACCCTCTCCTAAAATTAGGAGAGGAAAAACGGAGTTTTTAGAGATACCCTTAATTGATATATCCGACAGAAAAGACGTCAGACCCATTTTCTTTCATCATCTGCATCGCTTTCTGGTCTTGCATCGTATTAAGACCATAGAGGTCAAAGTCAAAGATATTGGGATTTTTAAACCATTCTTCAATATTCATTATTAGCTCAATTTCTGTAGTTTGGTTTTTCTTAACGGTAAATGCGGCAGCAGGCAGATTGACTGTAAAAAAATTCTGCTTAAAAGCATAGATAGAATCTGTATTAATAATATCATTTTTATAAAGTTGCCCGATGCCGAGATGAAAGATAAGACTTTGCATTTTATTGTACTTATCTAAGAAGCGCCCGTTAATCATCAAATAATGATAGCCCCCGCCGAGTATGCCGGGCCAAGCCATATTTACTTCAGGCGGGTTTACAAAGAGCATAGACTTGTTTTTAGCTTCATTAATGCCAAAAGTAAAACTGATAGAATTATAATTTCCTATTTCAATTTCGTCAAAAACCTGCCATTTTAATGTGGAATTTATATCATTGTCCACATAATAAATATCTGTCCAGTCGTCAATAAGTTTTTTAGAACCGTCATTCCTGATAAGTGTAACATCAGAGATAAAATATTTAACCTCATTAACCATATATTTATTACCTGCTGCATTGACATATTTCAAAGTATCTGTTTGCAGAGGTTTGCCATCAACATAATGAGAAAATTTAAAGACTATCTTTCCTGTATTATCTGTTACTTCGGTTGTCTTCTCTTTTTGGCAGGCGACTAACAAAAGAATAATAAAAATTAACCCCAAAGCAGTTCTGGTTAATTTTATCGTTGTGCAAAATATTAAATATAATTTGTTTTTCATTTACACAAGATTTAAGATAATAAAGCCGCAAGGTTTTAAAAAGCCCGCAACTTTTTTATAGTTAAATATTCAAAATTAAATTAATAAAATAAACGCGTCCTGGTTCGTATATTCTCTCAAGCCCCCCAAAAGTCTTACGGTTTAGGTGCATATAATAGTATCTGTCAAAAATATTATTAACTCCTGCACTGATCTTAAAAAACTTAAAAAGCCTGTAATTAACATTAGCATCTGCAAGCCAGTAGTCGGGGCTGCTTTTCTCATACATAGCGTCAGAAACATAATTTTGGGTTGCGGCATAATTAATATTAAAACTAAATCTTAGTTTATCCTTAAAAAGCGAATAAGCAAGACTTAGATTGGCTTCCAAAGGAGGCATTTCAGGCAAGGGGTCATTTTTTAATGTTTGTCTTAGCCCAGTAAGTTTACCATTTTCTATAATGTATTTATTAGTTTCAGTAATTGAAGCCTGTGTAAAACCAGTAATCAAATTAGCAGAGAGTCTGTTAAGAAATATAGTTTTATAGCCCAGTTCAAAGCCACGCAATATAACATAATCAGCATTATAAAACTGTTTAACTCCAGGTGCGCCTCGGGTTGAGGACTTTATAACAGTTTCAGGAATTAACTTTCCTGTAATATAATTATCAACAACAGCGAAAAATCCATTAATATAAAAACTGTTTTTTTGCTCAATAAATCTTAATGTTAAATCAAGCTGATTATTTGTTTCGGGTTTTAATTGCGGATTGCCTAAGTAGTCATAATTATCATAGCCTACAGCAAGAAGTTTAATAAAACGCTCTGTAATATTAGGGCTCCTTGTAGCTCTGGCAAGTGAAAAGCCTGCATTTATATGATTGGTTATTTGCCTGTCAAAAGCCAAGCCTGCACTAAAATTGATGAAATTGCTTGTAAGGTCTTTATAATAATTTTCTATGCAGAGGCTATCCTGCGACTTAGCCTTGTTATAATCAAGCCTTGCAGTAAGCGAAATTCTTGTGTTGTAAACAGTAGTTTTAAATTCGGAGAACAATCCTGAATTTTCTGTAAACGCTTTACGCCATACATTAGTTTTGGTTATAGTGGGAGCATTCAAGCCGCTCATAAGCATTTCCATAGTCATCTTTTTGGTACCGTCTTTAAATACTCTTTCGTAGTCAGTCCCTATAATAAGGAGCTTTTTGACTCCGCATAAAAGGTTTATTTCCGCCCTGCCGCCACTGTTAATAGCGTCAACGGAAGTTTCGCCTGTGCTTTTCATTTTGTTTCCCTGTTTGTCAGTAAAATAATAAGGTTTATGCTTGCTGTCCATAATATGTTCAACATCCGAATTATAAACTTTTATGTCCAGCGATTTAATATGTTTAGTCAGTGCTTTTGCTTTATAATCAAAAGACATAATTTTAGTGTTATCAATTGCTTCGTCCATAGGGAGTGCGGGATACATAACATCCCTGCCGTGGTCTTCTATATAAGAGACAAGAAAACTATGTTTTTCGGAAGGAGCGAAGCCGAGTTTGGCTATAGTATTATATTTCTTAAAAGCAGAATTTACATTATTATTATTGCCGTCTTTATAATTTCCATAAACTTTATTGCCGCCGCCGGCAAGGAAGAAGAGTTTTTTATTGCCGCCGTAAATATTAATATGTCGGCGTTGCCCTTCCCAGTTACTTTCGTAAGCATAGATAGCATCGGCGTGTAGTTTAAATTTGTCGTAATAAACAGGCTTTTTAGTTTCAATATTGATTATGCCGCCTAAAGTAGGTCCATATTTAAGTATGTAAGGTCCTTTGATAATATCTATTTTCTCAATATCTTCAATCTCAATATGAGCGGCGGCGGGGTCCATTCTGTTAGGGCAACCGCCTTCTAACTTAATCCCGCCATCAATAATAGTATTAATCTGGTTAAACCTGAAGCCACGAATTACGGGGTCAATGGCAATCCCGCCTTTTCTGACGCCGCTGACATTAGGTTGAGTTCGAAGGTAACTGCCTATATCTCTAACAGGACTTAGCTCCAATTCTTTCTTTTCAATAGAATTAATTAAATAGGAGCCAGTTTGCGACTCTTTCACATCAATTACCTTAAGTTTAACAGTATCTTTTAAAATCTGCGAATAACTTAATAAAGGAAAAAGAAAAATAATAATAATAAACCTTTTCATTGCTTAAATTTAAAAATTGTTGAAAACAGGGACAAAAGTATATAATAAAGAATTATTAAGGGTAAAGAATAAAGTTTGATAGTTATCAATAAAATAAGAGTACCTGCTAAAAATATATACTTAACTTCATTGCCTGACCAGCTTAAAGAATTGAATTTAAGTGAAAAAAGTTTTAAAGGAGAGACTAAAAGCCAGGAAAAGAGAAATGTTAAAAATAAAAGAAGTAATGGAGAAATAAGTATTGGGTATTTAGTATTGAGTAAGGCTAATGAAGCGAAAAACATAGCATTGGCGGGAGTCGGTAAACCGATAAAACTTGAAGTTTGCCTTGTGTCAATATTAAATTTGCCAAGCCGAAGGGCAGAGAAGACAGCTATTAGAAAAGCCAAATAAGGCAGGTATGGATTAAAATCTGTAATAACGTTTTGGTTGAGCATCTGGAAAACGATAGCCGCAGGAGCGACACCAAAGCTAACGACATCTGAGAGCGAATCCAATTGTTTGCCGAGTTCGGATTTAACATTAAGCAGCCGTGCCGCCATACCGTCAATCAAATCAAAAAAAGCAGCAATAAATATAAAATAAGCTGCATATTCAAGGTTATTATCCTTTAAAGCAAGCACAATAGCAATGCAACCGCAGAAAAGGTTAAGCTCGGTTAGTAAATTAGGTATATGTCTCTTCATAAATGCAAAATTATAAATATTTTCTAATTATTTCTTTTTAACTGCCATATAGCCGGAAT
>JAGODS010000027.1 GCA_017998135.1 Bacteroidales bacterium | reverse complement strand
TCAATTGAGCTTCAGCCAAAGGTGAAGCTCCCTGCTGAGATCCATCTTTAGTCAGGGCGTTATACCTTATATTAGTTGCAGTGTAACCGGGACAGGCAAGCATAATGTGCAAACCTGTTTTAAGAGCTTCTATTCTCAACACATCAAAAAGTCCGTGTATAGCAAACTTGGAAGCAGAATACCCGGTTCTACCCGGCAATCCCTTATAACCTGCAATAGAAGAAACTGCAATTAAAGAGCCTTTAGAAGCAAGAAGATACGGATAAGCAAATTTACTGCAATAGAAAGTACCCCAGAAATTAACATCCATAAGCTTATGAATGACTTTTGAATCAAGCTCATTAAAAGCTGCTCGCATTGATATACCTGCATTATTTATTAAAATATCTATCCTGCCAAAATGCTTAACTGTAATTTCAATTAATCTCCTGCAATCTTCCTCCTTGCTTACATCTGTCTCTACCGAAAGAGCTGTCGTTCCTTTGGCAATAATCACTTTCTCAGTATTCTTCAATTTTTCTATATTTCTTGCTGCAAGTACAACCCTGGCACCTTTAGAAGCTAAATTAATAGCGAGAGCCTCTCCAATACCTGAAGATGCACCTGTTATTATTATTACTTTATCTTTCATAAAAAATTAATATTTAATATATTTTGATTTTGACCAATCAATAAGTTTATCCGCCTCGCCTATATCTATAAATTCAAAATCATTAAGCCATTTTTCTAATTTCGTGTAAGTCTTTGATAGGCCATAATAACTTTTAAACCTGCGAAGAGCAGATAAGTTTTTAATAAGAGGTTGTTCACTATCAAAGTCGCGTGGATGAAAATATGTCATAATATACGGCGCCTTATTGCTCCAGTTTCTGATCAATTTATAAGGAAACAATCTAAAATAGCCCCCGCCTGAAAAAATTATATTTTTTCCAATGAGCTTGATTGTATTAACAGGGAATTCTTTCAAAATTTTCCCTTTAAAATCAATAATACAAGGCGAAATTGAAGAAAACTCAGGATAGCCACCGTGTCCTCTTTCTGCTGGAAATACTGATGAATCAATTTCTATTCCTAAATTAATAAGCGCTTCAAATGCCCAGATAGTCCTTTCAGTTAATGAAAAACCGGGTATCCTGTAATATTTTATTTTCTTCCCTATTATATCTTCAAGTTTTTTAACCGATTGTTCAGTATCGCTCCTAAACTGTTTCTCATCCTGTTCGTAAGCCAATTGATGAAAATATGAATGCGAGCCAATCTCATAACCCAAACTATCTATCAATTTTACCAATTCAGGATATTTCTCTGCTATCCATCCCAGAATAAAAAAAGTAGCTTTAACTTTATGATCCTGTAATAAAGTTAAAATTTTATCCAAATTTGCTTTTATCCTGCTTTCATAATCCTTCCATTCATTAACAGTTTTGGTAGTGCTATTATCTAAGATATGAAACCATTCTTCTATATCAAAAGTTAAAATATTCATTTTAATCTAATTAATTCATAAACTTTGCGAAACATAGCGAAATACTTTGCTTATCCTGCTGGTTTAAATTTCTTAACCGCAAAGAAACAAATAGTTCCCGCAGATAACGCAGATAAACGCAGAGATAAATAACGAAATACTTTGCTTATCCTGCCGGTTTAAATTTCTTAACCGCAAAGAAACAAATAGTTCCCGCAGATAACGCAGATAAACGCAGAGATAAATAACGAGTTATAGTAATTCATAAATTAATATTGTTTTGGTTGAAAAACTTTATTAAACATAGTATAATATTTGTACCTCAGTTTCAACTTTATTTTAATCATCTAATAAGGTTGTTTCTTCGTGGGATACCTTTTATACTAAGGTTTATATTGATATTTATAATTATTTATGCATAATTTAGGTTAAATCAAAAAATATTATTAAATGTTTATGCGCAATCATAATTCTATTCAAAGGTGCTTATGAGATCGCTTCGCTTAGTTCACATTTAAACCGTTTATAGTATATTATTCTTTCTTCTAATTGAAACAAAATCACGAATAATAAAATAAAATATATACAAATTTCTGAAATTTCTTTTTCTATCGCAATGCGGTGCTCGCCATAACCATTCAGTTTTAAGCTTTCTGACAAGATAAGGTGCTCTTTTATATTTACCGCTTATAAAATCAAAATAACCGCCTACTGTTATTACAAGCAGCTTTTTGTTTTTTATATTTTCTATATTTTCAGACACCCATATTTCCTGAATCGGTGAACCCAAGCCGACAAACAGAATAGAATCCCGTTTTATTTTATTCCAATCAAGATTGCTGTAACCGTCCTGATAAAAGTATAGCTTATCATTGATTCTTAAAATATTTTCAGCAGCTTTTTTAATATTTTCCTTGTCTGCCCCATAAAACGCAATTTCTTTATTCTTTAATCCCGCTTCTTTTATAAACAAGGGATTTAGGTCTGTACCATTCAGATTATTAAGCTTATATCTTAAAATAAATCTTACATATAAGTAAAGTCCTATACCGTCAGGAAAAATTATATCCGACAATCTCAGCGCTTTTGCAAATATCTCATTTTTATCAACTAAAGGATAACTTGCCCAGTATAAAAAATTCACAATAAAATAGCCCTTAGTTTGCCATTTTTCAAATACAGCTTCTATCGCCTCCTGATGGCTATCAAAATTATTAATAATTATTTCTTTATTTAAAACAATCCTGTTTTCCAATTTTTCTAATTATGTTTTATCTAATCTTTCACATTTTACAAATGTCAAAAATTTATAATCAATAGATTATGAATAAATAAAATATAAATTTAAACTTGTGCATAGTATAACTTCATATAAATATCTTTAAGTTTAACTGCAACCGAGTTCATATCCAGTTCTTTGTCTAAAACTACCTGGCGCAAATTATCTTTGCCTGTAGAATTTAAAGCTTTAATAACCAATTCTGCAAGTGCTTCAGGATTATTAGAATCGGAAACAAAACAAGAATTTAAACCCTTTAACATTTCCCTTACATTGCCAACATTAGTACTCACAACAGGAGTATTGCAAGCCAAACTTTCTTTCACAGTATTAGGCGAGCCTTCAAAATCTGATGTTAATAAATGTAAAGCAGCAGAATTAAAATAAAAAGGCACTTTATCCCTTTCAACCTCAGTCATTACAAGCTCTTCAATATCCTGTCTTTTATATTTATTCTTCAGCAAATTTATAGTTTCCTTAAAAATATCATAGCGTTTTTCTCTCCTGTTTAGGTCTATAAGACTGGTATAAAGCAAATAGGTTTTATTGGGATTAAGACCCAGATATTCCTTAGCTTTAATTTTATTGACAGGTTTAAAAATATCGGTATTAACTCCATTAGGTAAATAAAATGAAAAAGCGTCTTCTAATAAAAATTCAGGTATAGCCTTCTTAAAGATTCTGGCAGAAGATTTATTTATTATAAATTTATAAATATTTTCTTTCACCATTTTGTTAAACAATGGAAAATCAGGATTAATAAACTCTTTAATACCATCACTGAGAAACGAAACAATTACTTTAGGTTTAGGTTTAAGAGCAAGAACTATAGCTGCTGTAATAAAATGGTGGCAATGAATAAGGTCATAGTTATTCATAAGTTTTTTCAACCTGAAAACTGCATTCAAATATTCTTTTTTTCCTTTTTCCCTGCCATTTATAAAATATATATCCGAATCCATCCCTATTAGTTTCAATGATTCAATCTGTTCACGGATAAATATACCGTAAACAGGCATTGAAGCTGTAGGAAAAGCATTGGTTACCTGAAGTATTTTCATAATTTATAGCCTACAAAAGTAATAAATAAATACAAATTCATATTTTCATACTTGCAAATTTAGATACAGTCGTGGATATATGTTTTGGCATCAGTTCCTAAATTAAAAATCAAATCAATAATACTAAGGTTAGGTATAAATTCAAATTTTTCAGCAAAAACCTGATAATATGCTTTGAAATTAAAATCAATATTTTTCTTTGAATTAGTATCAAATCTATAATCTTCCGAATTATTAGAATTTTCAATATAAGAACACGAAAATTCTATATTTTTTTTTATATCAAGATTACTTAAAAGATAATTTAAAAGTTCTGTATTAAAATCTAAAAGATATTTAATTTTTTTTTTATAAAATACTTCCATTTCATTTTTAAAATATAAAAAGAAAGGTGAAGAATTATAAGCTGTTTCAATAGTCCGCCAGTGTATTTTCTGCCAGTTAATATCATTATATATTAAAAGATCTTTTACACAAATCTTAGCAGCCTTCGCTTTTTTAACAGGAATGACAAGCGGAATCCTGCCACTTGCAGTTAATATATAACATCTGTTTCTATAACTTTGCTTAATAAAATGCTCAAAGACATCTATTATTATATTATCGCTATTATTTAGCTTAACAAAATAAGAAACAGGAGGTAAATAAGCAGAAGATAAAATAAGAGCTGACAAAAGAATTAATTTACAGAATTATCAATAAAATCGTATAAGGTATTAATAAAATCATCATTATTAACAATTTTTCTTTTTTTTATTCTTCTTTTTTTCCTCTCCTTTTTTTCAAGAAAATCACTCAATTTATTTATTTCAGATTTAGTTAACTTCAAATCATTAGAGGGACCAATTAGTTTTTGAAGAATATCAGGAGGTAAAATATCAAACAATTCAGGCGAACTTTTAATCATTTCATTTTTTATTTCGTCCATCTTTTCCTCAAGTTTATTGAGTTCCGTAAATTCCGTTAAAGTCAGATTATCTTTCTCAGTCAATTCTATTAACCTCGGGAAGTTTTTAATAATCTGTTTAAGTAAATAAATATATCTGTCAAATCTAAGCATATAAAATAAATAAAATACAAAAGTAAAAACTTTTTATAAATCCGATAACAAAAAAAATATATTTTTGCAAAATTAACAATTATTAATTAATCCAAAAAAATGAATAAAATTTTAGTTATCGGTTCTGCAGGTCAGATAGGCTCAGAACTTACAATGGAGTTAAGGAATAAATATGGCAATGATAATGTCATAGCTGGCGGAAGAAAAACAAAACCTTCCGATATAGTTCTTAATTCAGGACCTTTTGAAATTTGTGATGCTACTGATGTAGAAGCTTTGAATAATGTTATCCGGAAACACAAAGTAAATATCATTATTAATATGGCGGCTATTTTATCAGCTACCGGTGAGCAAAACCCCACTCTTGCATGGGATGTTAATATTAACGGCTTATATAATGTACTTGAGATAGCAAGAGAATTAAAACTAAAACAAGTACTTATTCCTAGTTCTATTGCTGTTTTCGGACCCGAAACGCCAAGAGTTAATACTCCGCAGGAAACCGTTCTAAAACCAAGAACTATGTACGGCATTACCAAAGTTGCAGGAGAATTATTAGCCGATTATTATGTTAGAAAATATGGTCTTGATGTAAGAGGATTGAGATACCCGGGTATTATCAGCAGCGAAACATTGCCTGGTGGTGGAACAACCGACTATGCAGTAGCTATTTTCTATGAAGCAGTTAAAAATAAAAAATACACCTGTTTTGTTAAAGAAGAAACCAAACTTCCTATGATGTATATGCCTGATTGTCTCAAAGCAACAATTGATTTAATGGAAGCTGATTTTAACAAACTCAAACATCATTCAGATTTTAACCTTGGCGCTATGAGTTTTACTGCAGGCGAATTAGCAGCAGAAATAAAAAAACATATTCCTGAATTTACTATTGATTACAAACCGGACTTCAGACAAGCTATTGCTGATAGCTGGCCACAATCTGTTGATGATAAGTCTGCAAGAGAAGAATGGGGCTGGAAACCCAAATTTGGATTAGCAGAAATGACAAAAGATATGATTGAAAAAATTAGCCAGAAAAAATACTAATATTATTTTTTAACAGACAGGGGATAAATTATTTATATCCCCTTTTTTTATTAGTAAAAGAATTAATATTTTTTAACATATCACATTCCGAAAATAATATACGTTTGTACTTTTATATTAATGAATTAAATGACAAGAATAAAGCTTAATAATAAAGAATTTGATTTATATATTAATTATTACAACATAATTAAAGCCATTAGCTTGCTTGCTACTGAAATTGAAAGAGATTACAAGTGCAAAAAGCCTTTATTTTTAGTTATACTTAACGGCGCTTTTATGTTCGCTGGCGAATTGTTTAAACGTGTTAATATTGATTGTGAAATCAGTTTTATTAAATACTCTTCTTATAAAAATACTAAAAGCACAGGGAAAATTCATAAAATAATTGGACTGAATGAAGATATTGCTAACAAAAATATTATAATAATTGAAGATATTATTGAGACTGGTACTACTATTGAAAGTCTGATAAAAGACATTAAAAAATTAAAACCCAAAAGCGTAGCAATTACTACATTATTACACAAACCTCTTGCATTTAAAAGTAATTTCAAAATTGACTACCTTGGGTTAAACATCACTGATGATTTTATAATCGGGTTTGGGCTGGATTATAATGGATTAGGAAGAAATTACAGTGATATTTATAAAATTGTCAATAATAATAATAATAATAAATAATAATTATGCTAAATATAGTTATGTTTGGTCCTCCAGGTTCGGGAAAAGGGACCCAATCAGTTAAAATATCCGACAAATTTGGTTTTATTCATATTTCTACAGGCGATATGCTTAGAGAAGAGATTAACAACAAGACAGAAATAGGCTTGGAATTAAAAAGCTATATAGATAAAGGCGAACTCGTTCCTGATGAAACAGTTATTAAAATGATAGCTTCTAAAATAAATCAAAACCTTAGTTCAACAGGTTTTATCTTTGACGGTTATCCACGTACTATCAAACAAGCCATACTTACCGATGAAATCCTTGCAAAGAATAATTCAAAAATAAATCTTGTTTTTTCTATTGATGTTGACGAAGAAGAATTGATTAAAAGAGTTACAGGCAGGGCTACAACTTCAAACAGAACTGATGACAATATAACTGTATTTCAAAACAGACTTGAAGTATATAAAAAAATGACTTTACCCTTATTCGATTTTTATTCTCATCAGAAAAAACTTATACGAATAAATGGGATGTTAACGGTTGATGGCGTATTTTCCATATTAAAAGATGAAATTGAAAATTGTCTTTTATCTAATATCCAAAAATAACTACCATCCTAACACCCCTTCGGGATTTGATTATATTTAGAGGGAATTTTAACTTTCTAATTCGCAGATTTAAACAGAGAAGGTGCAGAGTTTTTTCTCTACATATAATTATTTAATAGGTGTTCAAGGGGACGCTTCGCTTTGTTCACAGAAATATAACAATTGTTTTATAAGCAGATTCAATACTATTGATGCGCACTAATTAAACAGCAATTTTCCTTATTGCTTTATTTTCTGGATTAATTAATAAAAATTTTAATAAATATACCTGATGGAAAATAATTTCGTTGATTACGTTAAAATATGCTGCCGTTCCGGCAAAGGAGGTGCAGGCTCCCGCCATTTCCACAGGTCTAAATTAAACCCGCGTGGAGGTCCTGACGGTGGAGACGGTGGCAGAGGCGGACATATTATATTAAGAGGTAATAAACAAATATGGACCTTACTACATCTAAAATTCACAAAACACATTATAGCCGAAGATGGAACCGGGGGCGGTTCTACACTTAAAACAGGTGCTCAGGGAAAAGACAAAATATTAGATGTTCCTTTAGGAACTATCGCTAAAGACTTTGAAACTAATAAAACTGAATTTGAGATAACATCAGACGGCGAAACTCATATACTCCTTCCCGGTGGCAGAGGAGGTTTGGGCAATAACAATTTCAAATCTGCTACAAATCGCGCCCCTAAATATGCTCAACCCGGTGAACCTGGTCAGGAAAGCTGGAAAATACTTGAACTCAAAATACTTGCTGATGTCGGTTTAGTTGGGTTTCCTAATGCAGGCAAATCTACTCTTTTATCTGTTATCTCAAATGCCAAACCCCAAATTGCTGATTACCCATTTACTACTTTAACGCCTAACCTTGGTCTTGTCAGGTATAACGACAACAGGTCTTTCATTATGGCAGACATACCCGGTATTATTGAAGATGCTCATCTCGGTAAAGGATTAGGCATTAGATTTCTCAGGCATATTGAGCGTAATTCATTACTCCTCTTTATGATTCCCGCTGATACTGATAGCATAAAAAAAGAATATAATATACTGCTTAAAGAGCTTAAATTATATAATCCTGAATTATTAGATAAACAACGCCTGTTGGCAATTACCAAGAGCGACCTCTTAGACGAAGAACTTATGAAGGATATAAAAAAAAGGCTTCCTAAGATAAAGTCTGTTTTCATTTCTTCTTTTTCAGGTCAGGGTCTAAATAAATTAAAAGAAATGATTTGGAACGAACTCAGCAGCGAACAATAACAATGTGCCAATGTGCCAACAACATTCAACATTTAACATTCAACATTTAACATTCAACATTCAACATTAAACATTAAACATTAAACATTAAACATTCAACATTCAACATTCAACATTCAACATTCAACATTCAACATTCAACATTCAACATTTAACATTCATAATTCAAAACTCTTCTATGGTTAAAAACATACAGGAATTATACTTAGCAGCTAATAACTTTTGTAATTTTATAGAAAGTTCAAATGATAAAAGCAAGGATGAAATATTGAATTATCTTGAAAAGATATTAGCGCTTATTTATATAAAAGGCACTTTATTACCTCAGGTTGAAGATAACGAAGAATATCCTGCCGAACGTTACGTTACTGAAAGCATCTGGGAGGATATTTTCAATAATCTTAAAAGTAAATTTGCTGAAGATGATATTTTTACCTTAGCTAATAATGAAACAAAAGACCTTTACAACCAAAGCCTCGCAGAACTTATAACAGATATTTACCAGGATATTAAAGATTTTGTAATTGTTATTAACAACCCGTTGGCTATTGCAAAAGCTAACGCTGTGAACGATTGCAGGTATCTTTTTGAAAGCAACTGGGGCTGGAAAACAATTTACGCCTTAGGTTATATTCATAAACTTTTATACAAGTCTTCTTCAATTACTAATGAAGACTAAAAAATAATTATTCGGCAAAAATATTTAAACTCCCTTTATATTCAAAAACCGTAGCATCGCCGCCAATAGCTTTAAGTATATAAAAATAAGCTCCTCCCGGCACTACCGTTCCTTCTGTTTTACAATCCCAAACAGTATAAAAAACCTTATTATCATCTGTAAAAGCTATATCAGACGCTTTAAGTTTTATTTTCTTATAAATCTCCGTACCCCAACGATTAAATACAATTATATCAAAATATTCTATCCCATAACCCTCAATAACAAATTGAGAATTCTTAAAATTCACTGACTTAGTTAAAATAATATTAGGCGGCGGATTTATATTAGCTGCGGCTTTAATCTCATAGTAAACAGTATCATTACAATATGCAGATAGCCCGGAGGACGCAACAAGCATCACTTTATAAGCGCTTTTAGTTTGTTTATATATGTGCGTTGGATTTAACTCATTTGAATTAGAGCCGTCTCCAAAATCCCAATAAAAAGTCTGTGCATTAGACGAATTATTAATAAACCCATAATGCCCCTCCCCTATCTTATTTACTTCAAAAGCTGCTTTAGGATTTGTAACTACTGCTACTCTGACAGTATCAACCCCCGGACATTCGCCCGCTTTATTAACAGTTACTATATAATCTGTAGTAGAATTAGGAGCCACAATAATAGAAGCCGTTGTATCATTATTACTCCATTTATATTCCTCTCCGCCGCTTGCATATAAATTTGCTGCACTTCCCCCGCAGATAAGCGTATCCTTACCCGCTGAAACATCAAGATTTGTTTTCACATTTACAACAACTATATCCGTATCCCGGCAACCATTACCGAGATAATCAGCCACTATAACAGTATATGTTGTGCTAACTGTCGGAGATGCGATAGGATTGGCAAGACGATTATCATTAATGTTGGCTGAAGGCGTCCAGCTATATTTATAAGCCCCTGCTCCCGAAGAAGCTGTTGGACTTCCTCCAATAGAGATATTATCGCCTATACAGATAGATTTATCAACGCCTGCATTAGCTACAGGTCCTATAACTGTTACTGTTTGTGTTACCGAAGCGCTACATCCTGCCCAATCATCCCACGAATATCTTATATCATAAGTACCGGGTCCCGCTTTAGCAGGATTAAAAGTACCGGTTCCATTGCCATTATTTTCTACTCCCACACCCGAAAAAACAGCCGACCCTTTAAGTTTAGGGATACTTATCTTAAAACACATCTTCTTTGTGTTTATATGGTCAAAAGTTCCGCTCCCTGTTAGTTTATTGCCTGCGTGGTCAAACACACTCCACAAAAAAGTGCCGTCTAAACTTTTATCGCACCACTCTATTGCATAATTATTGTCAGGATTAAGATACTGCCCGTATAAAGTCCATTTTGAAATAAAAGTATCAGGTTTTATAGTTGTTACTTTTACATTATTATTATAAAAAACAGCATAATTATCCAGCTTATCTATTATACTTGACCCGTCTGCCGAAGATATAATAAAGGTAAAACCCGGCGATATATATCCTTTTGATTTTAGAGAATCAAAAGCCGTCAGCTTTACTATTGTATTACACAAATAAGGAGATTTGGAAGTAATATCTTCAAATCCTATTTTCGGACATTGTGCCTGCGTAATATAAGATAAAGATACAAGTAAAAAGGATATTAGTATTTTTATTAATAATCTTATCATAGTATATTAAAGTGCAAAAATATAACTTTTTAGTTATTATCAAAACTATCTAAAAATATTTTACATATAAAAGCAAAGCTTTCGCTTACAGGAGTAAATTTTATATTAGTGTATTTAATAATTTTCTCATTAGAATAATTATAATCCTGATAACAGGTATTCAACGTTTCCTTTGTCAATAAAGGCTGATTTCCTCTGATTTTACTCTTCAGATATTGATAACCCGTATATAAACTGCCAATAGAATAAGGCATTGCTATGGAAGGAGGCGAAATACCCAGATTTAAAGCAATCATCCTGAATAAATCTATATACTTTATATTTTCCGAATTAATAATAAATCGCTCCCCACTTACATTTTTCTCCATCAGCAAAATCATTGCAGACGATAAATCTCTCACATCAACATAACCGTTAGAGCCTGAAGGATAAAATTTAAGCCCTTTAAAAATAGTATTAACAATCAACAGCGAACCCTTGGCAGGATAACCAACTCCTAATATAATAGAAGGATTTACAATATAAGCGTTTAATCCTTCGGCTATACCCCGCCAAACCTCCAATTCCCCCTTATACTTACTTATTGCATAACTACTGTTTTTGTTCGATTTAGTCCACTCGCAGCTTTCATCTATTATGCCTTTACCGTTTGCTCTGCCCAGGGCAGCGATTGAACTGACATAACATAATTTATTAACCTTCTTTTCCAACGCTGCATCAACTATATTAGCCGTTCCTTCTACATTAATCCTGAATAAATCTTTTTTATCTTTAGGCTGAAACGAAACTAAAGCAGCGCAATGAAAAACGGTTTCAATGCCCTCCATCGCCGCATATATACTATCTGCATCCAAGATATTTCCTTTAATAAAACGTATTTTATTATAAAGTTCATCAGTTCCTGCATATATCCTAAACAACCTCCTTATACTCTCTCTTGATTCTTCTTTATGATAAAGGCAACTTACTTCATATCCTTTTCTTAATAAGTCAAAAAGCAGATGCGAACCTAATAATCCCGTTCCCCCTGTAACTAAAATCATTATTATATTATTTATTTGTTAAATCTATAACTCTGTCTTAATAACTCATAATTCAATATTAAATAGTAATTCATCTTTATTTATTATTATCAACAGATAAGAATCTGCAAACTTATTAAATTTGATATTAGAATGTATCAAAACAATTGAATTTTTTTCAAATAATTTTGCTAATCCTAATATTAACAATTGCTGCAACAACCCAAAAGTTAATACCTGTTATATTGTCATCAAGAACTTTCTTTATCAACTTATTAAACTCGCTCAGGGTCTTGGTTCCTGGAGCTTATTTCTTTTTCTTTTAGTAAATATGGATATATTGTTGCTCCATTACTTTTTTTACTCGTATTCAGATCCCTTTAAATGTTTCACCAGCCAACAATATCCATTAGCTGTTTTAAGCGTTTTAGATTTATTTTATAGCCTTGTTAATTTAATAGCTCTTTTAAGCGCATTTTATTATAAAAAGGCGTTTTATCAGAGAAATCGTATTATGCTTAAATTATCCTCTTTTTCTTCTACTGCTTTGAAATATATATCACTCCTGTGAACTTCTTGGTGTGTTATACTTAAAGAGCTACTATTATCCTATTTTTTTGGTTTTTTATAATTTATCATCAGATAAAGTGCTGTGTCGTATAATTCATAGGGAGGTCTTTTCTTTTTTAAATAAACTGGAAATTTCCTAATTGAATAAAATGGATAATCTTTATAAACTACTTTTAATCTATCAATAAATTTACCTGATATATATTTTTTGTATTTGCATTTAGGAATAAACACGGTCAGTGCCGTATCAAAAATGTTAGTAGTCTTCATATCCATTAATACCATCGTGTCGTATCTTTCAATGAAAGTCTTTTTTAATTTTTTATCTTTAACAATTTTAATTTCCTGGGAATAAAGATAACCTGATGTAATAATAAATAATACTATTAAAAATACTGTTAAATTTTTCATAAATAAATATTTAAATGATTTGAATTGGGTATTAAATTATAATAAACATAAATTATATTTTTTAAGTACAAAAGAATAATTAGAAATCGGAGGACATAAAATTTTATATATGCAATTACTACAGGGATTAACTTTATTTCTGTTAATTTCCCATATTCTTTTTTCAAAAATTTCTTTTTCAACTATTTGATTAAATGAATTAATTCTAATATTTCCCAGCTTTTGTTTGTTTATATTAGAGTATATATCTCCATTATAATCCACAATTATTTTTCCAAAATTTGAAATATTATAAAATTCTTTAAAGTAAAGTTCTTCAAATGTTTGGATATGTTTTAAAATGTCTTTTTTTCTTATATATACATATTTTTTTAAGAAATGAATATTTTTTTTATTATAATAAGGTATGATATCAAACTTAAACAACTTATTATTACATATATATGTATGCACTTCATTTATTTCCTTTTCATTTTGAACAATAAATGAAAATTTAAAATTATTATTAAAATTTAATCTTGTATTTAGTTTAAATAATTTTTTTGAATTAATAGGAGGTACTACTAAAAAATTAAATAAAACGTCTTTATTATAATTAATAATCAATAACAATTTTTCCAATGCAATATCAAAATTTAATTTATTATGAACAACTATATGGTATTCAATTCCAAAGTTTGAATACTTGTTAAACATAATAATAAAATCTTTTTCTATTTTGCTAATATCAATAACTAAATTTAATTTAATTTTTTTTGTTGCTTTAATTTGATTTATAAAATCTATTAATAAAGCTTTATCATAATTATTACTATTTTTTACAAATTTAGGAAATATGAATTGTTTATATGCTTCATTATATTTAATAAGTTGCTTTTTGTTAAAGAAGTCATCATATAACATTATAGTAATTTCATTGATTAAATTTCCAAAAGAATTAATTAATTTGTTGTTAACAATTTTTTTTACATTATAATATATCGAGTTTTTGTAAAAAAAAAGATTAGGCTGAATAGGTTTTTTTATAGCATCTGTATCTTTAACAAGAAAGCCGAAAAAGTATTTTTCAATTTGCTTTATAAAATCAATAATCTGAGATTTATTAATTTCTTTTCTATTAAATAATAAAAAATGATTTCTATTATTTATTTCCAAATTTTTAAAAAATTTAGCTATTATTAAATTACTTCTAAATTCTAAAAGTTTTCCATTAAGCGTATTATACAATAAAACATTATTGCTGACAACTAATATATAAATAAATGGTTCAATATATAAATACATGTTTAAATTGTCTAATAGATAAAATTATCAATTAATTCCGAGTTGTTTTCAAGATATGTAATTTTTGAAGAAAAATATTTTTGTGCATCATTATAACTATGTTTATAACAATCAAATTTATTGGTTAAAATATTTTTAATAATAAAAATACAATCCAAACAAGATGTATTTTTATAACAATTTAAACAAATACTTTTTACTGAAGTAAACATAGAATTATATAGATTTGATATTTTATTAAAGTCTAAAAATACATTATTTTCTTCAATAATTCCAAGAAAATAGTCATGACTAATTTTTTCGCAAGGCAATATCTTTCCATTAACTGTTAAATATAATTTTAAAGAAAAAGGAATACATGTACCAG
>JAGODS010000336.1 GCA_017998135.1 Bacteroidales bacterium | reverse complement strand
TTGAATTACTGACCAAAAAAAGTTATTAACAATTTGTTGATAACTAAATAGTTATATCAAAATTATTTTGATGCAAATCATATTTTATTACATAATTAAGGATTGTGGAGTTTTTAGAGATGCCCATTTGTTTTTTTTAATCGTTGCAAAAATAAACAAACATTTCTTATTGTAAAATATTTTTATTTAATTTATTGTGAAACAATATACTTACAAACATATTTAGTTTTTATAAATATGTTTTTATCTGTTTAAAAAACAACTTTATTATAAAAAAATGCAGATAAAGCTATGAAATACTATAAAAATGAAAATTCCTTTTTTAATTAATCATATATTCCGAATAACAATTAATTTTGCGGATTTAAAATTTATCAATTTTATTAATAAATATATGATAACCAACAACTTTATTAAAAGACATAATGGACCTGATAAAGAAGAGGTCGCTAAAATGCTTAAAAAAATAGGTGTTAATAGTATTAACGAACTTATTGAACAGACAGTTCCCGCTGCTATTAGGCTGCCTAAGCCTCTTAACCTGCCTGCCGGCATTAATGAATATGAACTTATTAATCACCTAAAAAAAATAGCTGCCAAAAATAAAATTTTTAGAACCTATATCGGAACAGGTTATTATAACACTATAACGCCTGCTGTAATACTTAGGAATATACTTGAAAATCCAGGCTGGTACACCTCTTATACACCCTACCAGGCTGAAATATCACAGGGACGATTAGAAGCGCTACTTAATTTTCAAACTATGGTTTGCGACCTCACAGCAATGCCGCTTTCTAACTGTTCTTTGCTTGACGAAGCCACAGCCGCAGCCGAAGCGATGATAATGGCTTTCAATGCACGCACACGTGAAGCCGTCAAACGCGGAGCTAACAAATTCTTTGTTTCAAACGAAATGTTTCCACAAACAATAGATCTGCTTAAAACAAGAGCTTTTCCGTTGGGAATAGAACTGGTTTTTGGCGACCATCAAACAGTTAACTTTGATAACACATACTACGGCGCTATTATCCAGTACCCTGCCGAAAACGGCATCATTCACGACTATAAGCCCTTTGTTGAAAAAGCAAAAGCAACTGGATTACTTGTTGCAGTAGCTGTAGATATACTTAGTCTTGCTTTGCTTAAAGCTCCGGGAGAGTGGGGCGCAGATATAGTTGTAGGCAGCACACAACGTTTTGGTATTCCAATGGGTTTTGGCGGACCTCACGCCGCTTACCTTGCTACTAAAGAAGATTTTAAACGTTATATGCCGGGACGTATTATCGGCGTATCCGTTGACGCCAAAGGAAACAGAGCTTTAAGAATGGCTCTACAGACCCGCGAGCAGCACATTAAACGTGAAAGGGCTACTTCAAACATTTGTACAGCACAGGCTTTGCTTGCTACTATGGCAGGTATGTACGCTGTTTATCACGGTCCTGACGGTATTAAAGCTATTGCTCGTCATATCAATATACTTAGTGCTGTTTTATCACAGGAAATGGAAAAATTAGGTTACAAACAGCTTAACAGTCGCTACTTTGATACTGTCAGAATTAGTCTTCCTAAAGAAGTATCAATTGAAAATATAAAAAAGGCTGCCATTGAAAACGAAATTAATTTAAGATATATAGATGAGCAAACAATAGGGATAAGTCTTGACGAAACTACAGAACTCAATGATATCAACTGCCTGCTTCGTATCTTTGCAAAAGCTAATAATAAGGAATATGATAAATTTATCTGCAATCCTGCCGAATGCGAGCTGATGACTACCTTTACAAATGATTTCGCCCGTAAATCAACTTATCTGCAACAGGAAGTATTTAATAAATATCATTCCGAAACAGCAATAATGCGTTATATAAAAACTCTGGAAAACAAAGACCTCGCCTTAAACCGCACAATGATTCCGCTTGGGTCCTGTACAATGAAGCTCAATGCAGCCGTAGAAATGCTCCCTCTGTCCTGGTCTGAGTTTGCAAATATTCATCCTTTTGTCCCAGCCGAACAAGCCAAAGGATATATGGATATGATAAAAGGATTGGAAACGGCTCTTTGCGAAATCACCGGTTTTGCAGCTATTTCGTTAATGCCTAATTCAGGTGCTGCCGGCGAATACACTGGCTTGCTCGTTATCAGGGAATACTTCAAAAATAAAGGCGAACAACATCGTAATCTCTGCCTTATCCCTTCGTCTGCCCACGGCACAAACCCCGCCAGCGCGAATATGGCAGGTATGAATATTATTGTTATTAAATGCGACAACAATGGAAATATTGATATTGCCGACCTTAAACAGAAAGCTGAAGCCAATAAAGATAAACTCGCAGCATTAATGGTTACTTACCCTTCAACTCATGGAGTTTATGAAGAAGGTATTCTTGAAATTATTGATATTATTCATAAAAACGGCGGACAAGTTTATATGGACGGCGCAAATATGAATGCTCAGGTCGGACTAACCAGCCCCGGCTTTATCGGTGCAGACGTCTGCCACCTTAACCTGCATAAAACCTTTGCTATTCCTCACGGCGGTGGCGGTCCAGGCATTGGTCCTATCGGGGTTGCAAAACATCTTGTTGATTTCCTCCCCTCCCACCCACTCATCAAAACAGGTGGCAATAAAGGAATTACAGCAGTTGCAGCCGCACCTTTCGGCAGTCCGTTCATTATTCCTATTTCATATTCTTACATAAAACTTTTAGGCGGCAACGGACTGACTGAAGCCACCAAATACGCTATTCTCAACGCAAACTATCTTAAAGTTTGCCTCGAAAAAAATTATCCTATCCTATACACAGGTAAAAATGGCAGAGTAGCCCACGAAATGATACTTGACTGTAACGCTTTCAGCAAATGCGCAGGCATTGAAGTTATTGACATTGCCAAACGTCTGATGGACTATGGTTTCCACGCTCCTACTGTCGCTTTTCCCGTTCACGGCACACTGATGGTTGAACCTACCGAAAGCGAACCCCTTGCTGAACTTGACCGCTTTGTGGTCGCTATGATTAAAATTCATTCAGAGATTATGGAAATCTGTGACTCCAAAGCTGACAAACTTAATAATGTTATCAAAAACGCTCTTCATACAGTTCAAATGATTTGCACTGA
>JAGODS010000335.1 GCA_017998135.1 Bacteroidales bacterium | reverse complement strand
TTAATAACTTTATTATCAGGATGATATCCTTCAGTGAATTTGTCGTAACCTACTTCTCTTAAATCTTCCAGGCTTTTGTTAATTATCCTTGTATTTTTGCCGTTTGTCCATAGCAATATCAGGTTGTGGTCGTAAAGGTAATAAATAGTATTAATCTTTTTGTTCAGAAAATTTAATAAAATATGAAACTGCTTATAAAAGTCATTTTTTATTTCTATTTCACCCTCTAATTTTTTACATATTTCTATTAGTATATCTTTAATTACTTTGTTCATCATAATATAAAAATTTTTACAAACATATACATTATTTAATATTCTGAATATTAAAATTCTATTTTATTTAAATTTTTCATACTTTTGAATATATAAAATCATACTTTAGTATGATAAAAATACTACTTTAGTCTTGAATTTTTTAAAAATATATCATATATTTTTGCTCCTATAAATAAAACATTTAATTATTAACAATAAAAAAATAGAATAATATGGCAACAAAAGAAGTAAAAGCTATAATGGGTGTAGATAAACCCACAGATTACAAAAAGGTAACCGAAGTAGGCGAAGCCTCTGTAACTGCAATGACTGCTAACTCAGTAACTTTTAATAATCCTGACCCCCCGCTGGCGACTATAACAGCTCAAATTAATCTGACTCGCAGTTATGCAAGCCAGGTCAAAGACGGCGACCATTCAAAGATAGCATTACGCGATAGTTCATCAAAACTCTTATATAGGATGCTGCAACAACAGTTAATCTATGTCAATCAAATCGGTAATGGTGATAAATCAATCCTGAGCCTTAGCGGTTTCACTATATCCGATGACCCTAACCCTCAACCCATACCAGATAAAGTTGTAATCAAACGCGTTATTAATGATAAAGCTTCTAAATCAGCTAAAATATTTATTGAAAGCCTTAGGCTGGGCAGACTAATTTATTATGTAGAAATGACATTAACTATTGATAATGAAGCAAGCTGGAAAAATGTGCTGACCACAAAAAATTCGCGTAAATTAATCATACCTAATATGGTATTCGGGCAGATAGTCTATTTTCGCGTCTGCGCTTCCAACTCTTCAGGCATAGGCTCCTGGAGCGAACCTTTCACCTTCGTCTCTCAAAAATAGTTTTATATCAATTAATTGTAATTTGTTAATTATGAATTAAATAAAACGATAATTCCTAATTAAACATTTAACATTATAATATTATAAGCTCAATAATTCAACATTCATCATACAATAATCAATATTAAAATTATGAAAGCTCCCTTTTATCATATCAGCCTCACATCTCCGGCTTATCTCAGAGTTAAATTACCCAATGATACTTATGCTTATACCTTAGGCAGACTATTTAAAATCAACAGTAGCGGCTTATTAGTCTCAACCGAAAATTATCCGCTCTATGAAGAAGTTCAATTACAAGTGCCTTACACTAATCTACTCTCTATAAACGAACTGGGAGAGGTCTATGAAATAATTTCAGAAAATCCCGTACTTGTTGGGCAAATATCGGCTACTTTATTTCAGTCGCCTCAAGATTTAGATAGCTTAGGCGACGGCTATTTTGCCGAAACTTTCGCCTCTGGAGAAGCTAACACAGCCAATCCCGGCAGCGGCGGTTTATTTACTGATATAAAAGCTTATTATCAGGTAGTTTATGACATTCAGCATTTTTATCCTCACGTAGTAATGAAGGTTGCTATCAACGATATAACCGGCATAACTGCACTTGCTGGCGCTGTTATCTCAGCTTTAACCGCCAATAGTAGCGTTTATACCGACCCTGATCCAACTTTACAGGCATTAACAGATAAACTTAATGAGCTACTGGAATATATTTCATTAGTCAACGGAGGAAAGCATTCATATTTAGAAATGCGCAACAAGACAGCAGCAACGCTTTATAATATGCTGCAGGAAGAAATGATCTATGTTAATCGTATAGCCAATGCCGACAGAGCTCTGCTGGCGCTTAGCGGCTTCGCTATTATTGACCCTCCCGACCCTAACCCTATTCCCAACGAGCCTGTTATTAAAAAAATTATTAATGACAAAAGAGCTAATACAGCTAAGATATATATCGAAAATTTAAACCAGGAAAATCTTATTTACTACGTTGAAATGACTTTAACGCCCGATGATTCAGACTCCTGGAAGAATGTTCTAACTACCACAAACTCTCGTCGCCTCTTGATTCCCCGTATGCTAAAAGGTCAAATATGTTGGTTTCGCATTGCCGCCTCAAGTTCTCAGGGTAAAAGCAACTGGAGCAACCCTACGGCTTTTGTTTCCAGATTCTAATCTTTTTCAGTTTATTTATTTTTATTCATTCTTTTTTTTAATTCCTTTACAGGAAAAAGAAATTCCTTTACAGGAAAAAGAAATTCCTTTACAGGAAAAAGAAATTCCTTTACAGGAAAAAGAAATTCCTTTACAGGAAAAAGAAATTCCTTTACAGGAAAAGAAAATTCCTTTACAGGAAAAGAAAATTCCTTTACAGGAAAAGAAAATTCCTGTAAAGGAAAAAGAAATTCCTGTAAAGGAAAAAGAAATTCCTGTAAAGGAAAAAGAAATTCCTGTAAAGGAAAAAGAAATTCCTGTAAAGGAAAAAGAAATTCCTGTAAAGGAAAAAGAAATTCCTGTAAAGGAAAAAGAAGAAGAAAATTAAATAATTATTAATCTGATTAATTCATAAACTTTCTCAAAAAATAGATCTCCCGCTGATTTCGCTAATTTTCGCAGATTAAAATTTCTCTGCGTTTATCTGCGTTATCTGCGGGAACTATAATGAGTTGCTTTTTTTGATGAATAATACAGGTTAAAATGATAAAATAAATAATATTTAGTATATATATAGTATTAAAAATAAATTTACTTTTGTAGCAGAAAAAATGATTAAACAGGGATATAAATTAATCATTAAAAGTTTTTTACGCTTTTGAAGATTTTGGATACACAGAAATTATGGATAAATTTGAGATAGCTTTCAGGACAGTATGCTCGCTTGTAAAGGATTTTAAGGCAAAGGAAGCTTATTATCTTTCACTTTCTTATCAGGAAGCTGAGGTAAGGAAGGATTTTATTGATAAATTCTTTATTGCTTTAGGTTGGGATGT
>JAGODS010000026.1 GCA_017998135.1 Bacteroidales bacterium | reverse complement strand
TTTTTTTTAACGTTTAGGACGCTATTGATTATTAATATATATTTCTGAATTATCTCCATTATTAACAACAGCAATATATATCCATTGGTTATTTGTAATTGGGTCATTAGATAAAATGGTTTTCCATCCACTGTTATATACATTAAATTGAATTTTATGTGAGTCTGTTTTAATTCCAATATCAATTCCTTCATTTGTTTTCAATGGATCAGATATTCTGATAATAGTTTTTGTCAATTTAGTTGGTTTTATCCAACAAGAAATTGTGAATTTATTATTTAATACAAAGTAAGTACTTGAGTTTGTTTCAATGTAATTATTAGTTCCATTAAAGCTATAAGCTTTATTAGCATTCCCAAATCTATCAGCAGTTAATGTAGCACCTTTAACAGTACCATTGTTCCCATTTCCGCTTTCGTCATTGGCATTGCCATTAAAGGGATACATTGCAACTAAACCCTTTGACAAGTCATTTCCTTCATTATACAATGCAGTAATTTCAGATTGAGTTAATGAACGATTATAAATTCTAAAATCATCCATTTTGCCTTTAAAACCATTAGAAAAACCATTATTATCATTCAAAATACCAAGCAACATGCCACACAGATAAGAAGAAGGAGCTTTTGTTTGATCTGAATTGATTACCTGGCTACCATTAATATAAAGCTTATAATTATTATTATTTTTTATAAAAGTAAAAAAATCCCATTCGTTATTTTTAATAATATTAGTGCTTGTTGTTAAACTTATAATATCCCAAGAAACAGTTGTTGGTAGTGAATTAACACCACACCATAAAGTGTTTGGTGCGAAATCAGGATTCAACAATAAAGCTGCACCATAAACAGGTTTAGTATCATAAATTTGATGACCCTTACCTGTAACATCAGTACAATTTATCCAGCCAGAGATAGTATAATTAGACCAGCCATTATCAAAAAAGGTATTTGTAATTTCAATATAATTACTTGTTCCATCAAAGATATAAGCTTTATTAGCAAGTCCGAATCTGTCAGTAGTTAATGTGGCTCCATGCACTGTACCGTTATTTTTATTTCCGCTTTCGTCATTGGCATTGCCATTGAAAGGCCAGTAACCTACAAGCCCGTTAGTTGGGATTTGTGCATTAATCAAAAAGCTCAAGACAAAAAAGGCGAGCAAAACTAAAAAAGAAAATTTTTTTACCATAATATTAAATTTTATATTTCTACACCAGTTCCCTCTGTAGTAATTAAATAATTATTAAAAAAGCGTGGAACTGAGAACTTTATGAATAAAGCTTACGCTTTTTTTGATTGTTGTTTTTTATTTATTCTTTGTCATCTAAATCAATGTCATCATTTTTTATAATATCTTCAATAATTTGAACAAGAGACTTTATTAATTCGATTAATACTTCTTTTTGTTCATTGCTATTTTTTTTAGAAATAATTAATTTTTCTAAACTACCATTTATTTCTTCATTATTCTTTTTTTTAGCTTCATAAGAATAAGGTTTATTCTTATATTCCTTTATTAATTTTATAATTTCTATTATAAGAGCTGTTGTTGAAACCACTGTAGAAAAAAACTCAATAAAAAGAGGAGATTCCTTTTTTATTTTATTAATCATTAATTTTTCATCAAATTTAGGATATGTTATATAACCAAATGGTCTATATCCAATCAAATTAACATCTCTATTTTTTTCTTTATTTAATTTAATTCTATCACTAATTTTTTTTAAAACATCAGGATTTTTAATTCCATCTGTTTCATCAGATATTAATGAAGTAATATAATGTAATCTATTAATTACACCTAATATTTTATAAAATTCTAATGAAGAAATAGGTTCTTCTTTTTTTCCTTTTAAAAAAAATGTTTTCTCATTCATATAATTTCAATTTAAAATTTGTACCTACTCATTTGATGACAGCTTTTCGGCATCCGCTGTTTATTTTCAACCTCACCCCAGCCCTCTCCTTAAATAAGGAGAGGGAGGAAACGGAGGAATTCAACCTCAGCCTTGCCTTTTTCTTATCTAAGGAGAGAGAGGAAACGGAGGGATTCAACCTCAGCCTTGCCTTCTTTTTATCTAAGGAGAGGGGGAGAATTGGTTTTTTATCTTTGGTAAATTTCGGTAATAATTTTCACGGGGTCTGATTCGATGCCTGTCGGTTTATCTTTATAAATGTAAACAAGTTTATAATATCTGGTTTCGGGTTTGATGCTGAGGTTTAAGCGGGTATCTTCCCAGGGCGAGCGGTAATCAGTGTCAATTTTTTCCCAGATAAGTTCGGGCATTTCGGCAAGGTTTAAGCCTGAAGAGTCGTCAGAGGCGTTAGCCTGCACTTCGTCGCTGATTACGTCGCGTGCTAAGACTCTTTTGGCACACCATATTTCTACTCCGTCCATAGGTCCTTTAACCCAATCTATTATAACTTTAGTGAGAGTAGCGATAATACTGCTCACAACAGGTTTAATAGTTTGCAGGTCAAAAGTTTCTACAGGTCCTTCAATACCTAAGTCTTCGCCAATGCTAACAGTGTAGGCGGGTTTTGATTTAATCATTTTCGCTATTTTTCGAAATTCAGCAACAGAAAGCTTTTTAGCATAGTCTTTGGCTTGAGTAGCTGCCTGGGCGGCATTTTGTTTGACAGAAAGGTCTTCAAGCGCAGCGTTAAAACCGACAATGTATGAAAATAGTGAGACTAAATCGTCATCAGTAAGACCTAAACTTGCTTTAATGGGTTCTATCCTGAGTTGGAAGACCCGAAACTGTTCTTTTAACAATGCATCCTGATGCATTACATAATCCTGTTTGCTCATAATATTAAAAATTTAAGTTTATAATTAAGAAAATTAATAATTTAATTGCTGGAAAAAAAGAAAAATTTAAGGTGTTTGCTTTCGGAGACGTTAGTATTTGTAAATTGATTTTTTATATTAATATCAGGGTTTTCAGAAGCTAATTTATAGTTCACAAGAGTTATTTTAGGATTAAAAAGCTTTGTGTATAGGTTAATTTGACTTTTTGTGAGTTTAACTGAAACTCTGTGAAGATTAAACCGAACTCTGTGAATGTTAAAATGATTTCTGTGCTTACTCAGGAAGCTGTGTGGTAGTTGAAAAAAGTATTGTGGTCGCCCATAAAGGAGAAATAGATAACCACGGAACTTGAAGAAGGGGCAAAATAAGTTCTGTAATAGTCCACAGAACTGAATTAAACCTTCACGGAGTTCAAAAAAATGACCACGGAGTAGCGGTGAAGTTTCACAGAAGAATTGTGGTTGACCACGGATGAGTTGTGGTTGGAGACGAAGCCGTTGTGAGGGTTCACAGACGAGTTGTGGATAGTTAAATAATTCGTTTAATGATGAATAAGTGAAGGTTTTTACTTTAAATGCGGACGAATTATTGAAACAGGTATAATTTTGAATGGATTTTGGATATACAGGTTTAAATGTTTCACATTTTTCAAATGTGAAACATTTAGAGAAGGAATTATTTAGAAGATATTCTCTCTCTCTCTCTCTCTCTCTCTCTCTACGTAATCAAGGGTTTCAGAGGGACTGACGAAACTGTAATATTTTAAATTTGTAATAAGCATAATTTTTCATTACTGAGAGCAAAATTAATATTTTTTTGGAAATAGGTAGTTTTTTGTTAAAAAATTTCATATATTTTTTTTTGATATATATAATAATCTGAAAATGCGAGGGGTTACGGAGAAAATACTTAAATTAAAAACCGCTGAAGCGGTTAAGAAGAGAGGAGAAAGAGATATTTTATAAACACCATAATAAATTATGGTGTTATTCTCAAAAAAGGGAGAGATATTTTCAGGCACCACAATAAATTGTGGTGTTATTCTCAAAAAGGATGAGATATTTTATATACACCACAATAAATTGTGGTGTTATTCTCAAAAAAGGGAGAGATATTTTCAGGCACCACAATAAATTGTGATGTTATTCTCAAAAAGGATGAGATATTTTATATACACCATAATAAATTGTAGTGTTATTCTCAAAAATTTAGTTTATTGTAATTTTATGCAGATAAGTTTTTTGGAAGCGAAAAAGGGTTCATCAAAGAGGTCGGCGAGTTCAATGATTTTATAATTATATTTAAGTTCAACAAGTTCGGGGACGAGGTCGCCGCCTTTGAGGCAGAAAAGGTTAAAGTCTTTTTTGATTTTTTTATTATTTTTAATCAGTAGCTTTGCCCAATCAGTGATAACGGGAAGGCTTGCGACAGCTCTGCAAACAATATAGTCAAATTTACGGTTTATAAGTTCTACGCGTGAATTGATGGTAAAAGCATTGGGGATATTGGTTTTGTTAATAATATCTTTAACAACATTAATTTTTTTGCTAATAGAATCGGCAAGAAAAAAGCGGGAATCGGCGAAGCTGATAGCAAGTGGTATGCCCGGAAAGCCGCCGCCGGTACCTATATCAAGTATATCAGAATCGGGGGCGAAACTAACGGCTTTGGATATACTCAATGAATGAATGATATGATGAAGCTCAATATTTTCTGTATCTTTTCTGGAAATAACATTAATTTTATCATTCCATTCCAAGATTAAATCGCTAAATAAAAAAATTTTTTCGCATTGTTCTTTTGTAAGCTGTGGAAAGTATTTGTTGATATAACACATAAGAGGTTGTTGAAAAATATTTTAATAAAATAGCTAAATTTTTGCTATAAAAATTAATTTTGCAGTGAGATAATTTATTGCAAAATTATATATTCTTTTATGAAGCTAAGCTATTTAATTACATTTTTACAATTATTTTTAACTATTTCTATCTTGTGTTCTCAAAACCTGACAGTGGATGAATATATAGACAAATATAAGGAAATAGCTATAGAAGAAATGCAGCAAAACGGTGTGCCTGCAAGCATTACACTCGCCCAGGGTATATTGGAATCGTCTAATGGCAATAGTGTGCTTGCTAAAGAAGCAAATAACCATTTCGGTATAAAATGCCACAATGGCTGGACAGGCGACTATTATTACAAGGAAGACGGCGGCAAGATGGATTGCTTCAGAAAATATAAAAACGCTGAAGAATCATACCGCGACCATTCGCAATACCTGAAAGCCTGGTCAAGGTATGCTTTCTTGTTTGAGCTTAAAGCTGATGATTATAAAGGCTGGGCTTACGGACTTAAAAAAGCAGGTTACGCTACTAATCCCAAATATCCGGAACTGCTGATAAACACTGTAGAAAAAAATAATCTAACGATATTTGATAATCCAAACACTAAGGGAAACAAACGAAAAAACACAGACGAGACATCAAACAAAAACGCTACTTCAGACAAAGGCTCAAAATCTATCAAAGACTTACAGCCGGTTAAAGAAATAAAATCAAAATTAGCTGAAAAAACACCAAGAACTATAATCAACAAAAACCGACTTAAAGCTATTATTGCATTGCAGGGTGACAGTTGGCAGAAAATAGCTTTTGATATGAATATGTTTACTTTCCAGCTTCTAAGATATAATGATTTGAAAGAAAAAGATAAAGATAAAGCAATAAATGAAGGAGATATTATATATTTGCAAGCCAAAAGACGAAAATCTGATATTTACTATCATATTTTCAAATCTGGAGAAGACCTTTACACTATATCGCAAAATTACGGGATAAAGCTCAAATTTATTTATAAATATAATAAAATGACAGCTAACTCGGCACCAGAACCAGGACAAAAAATAATATTACGAAAAGAGAGAAATTTTACAAATAAAACCTATTAATGATGCCTTTATTAGGATTGACAATAAAAAAAGCTATAGAATTACGCAAGATATTACCAAATTTCACCGGTATCAAAGACCCCTATCAATGTCAGCAAAGAGAATTAAAAAGACTGCTTAGACGCGCCTCTTTTACTTCAATTGGCGAACATTATAACTTTACTGAAATATTAAAACAAAAAGATGTCATTGCTGCTTACCAATCCCAATTACCTATAACAGACTATAATTCTATTTTCAGAAAATGGTGGTACAGGTCTTTAAACGGCGAATCATTTGTAACCTGGCCCGGCAGGGTTAAATATTTTGCATTAAGCTCCGGAACTTCAGAAGCGGCAAGCAAACAGATACCCGTTACTGCGGATATGCTTAAAGCAATTAAGAAAACAAGCATCCGACAGATACTAACGCTCACCAAATACGATTTCCCTGACGACTTCTATCAAAAAGGGATACTGATGCTCGGGGGCAGCACGCACCTTAATTTTAACGGCACTTACTATGAAGGCGACTTATCAGGAATTACCGCCAAAAACATACCTTTCTGGTTTCAGCATTTCTACAAACCAGGCAAAAGAATATCAAGAGAAAGAGACTGGACAACCAAATTAGAAGAAATAATAAATAAAGCGCCCCAATGGGATATAGGCGTGATATGTGGAGTACCAGCCTGGCTACAAATTTTGCTTGAAAAAATTATAAATAAATACGGACTAAATAATATACACGATATATGGCCTAACCTCTCAATATATGTCCACGGCGGCGTTTCATTCGCTCCATATAAAAATGGTTTTGAGAAACTTCTCGGCAAACCATTAACTTACATAGAAACCTACCTTGCCTCCGAAGGCTTTATTGCATATCAAAGCCGCCCCGGCACCAATTCTATGGAGCTGGTACTTAACAATGGCTTGTTTTTTGAATTTATTGACTTTAATGACGACAACTTTGATAATGACTGCAATATAAGACCAAATGCCAAAACGCTTACTATCGAACAGATTGAAGAAAATAAAGATTATGCCCTGGTGCTAACTTCCTGCTCAGGGGCTTACAGATACCTGATTGGCGATACTATTAAATTTACAAATAAAGCACTGAATGAAATAATAATAACAGGCAGAACTAAACATTTCCTTAATTTATGCGGCGAACATCTATCGCTGGATAATATAAACCGCGCAGTTGAAATGTTAGAGAACGAATTTAACATTGAAATACGAGAATTTGCAGTAGCAGGAATAGAATATGAATCTATGTTCGCTCATAAATGGTGGTTTGGGACAGACATCAACTTTGACAAAGATTTAGCAGCTAAAAAAATAGATGAATACCTGAAAATATTAAATGATGATTACAGAGTAGAACGCATTGCCGCTATCAGGGCTGTTATAAGCGAAGTGTTACCGGTTTCGGTATTCTACGACTGGCTGAAATCAAAAGGCAAAGAAGGAGCTCAAAACAAATTTCCAAGAGTGCTTAAAAATGATAAAATCAAAGACTGGGAAACTTATTTAACTACAACTAACAAATCCTTTTAAAGAATGCTAAGCTTGCTATTTCAGGGTATATTTTTTGGACTAACCATAGCGATATTGTTAGGACCCGCCTTTTTTACCTTAATTCAAACAAGCATTCATAGGGGTTTCAGGTCGGGATTATTCCTCGCAATCGGAATATTTTGCAGTGATTTGGCATTGGTTTATTTATCCTTTCTCGGCGCCTCACAAATCTTCACTAATAAATATTATAATCTTTATTTTGGAATCATAGGTAGCCTGATATTGATAATCTTCGGAATTGTAACCTTTATCAAAGTGCCGAAAACTTATAACAATAATAATAATAATAATAATGAAAAAGAGCAATTCAATAAAGCCCCGGGACCTTTAACTTTTATTTTAAAAGGTTTTTTCCTTAATATAGCTAATCCGATGATTATTATGTTCTGGGTTAGTATAGTTACTACTATTGTTGTTGCTGCGGAACCTGAAGAAAAATATAATCATTTTATTACATTTTTTTCAGGCACTCTGATTACTATTTTCTCAACAGACATACTAAAATGTTTTATTGCCAATAAAATAAAACAATATCTTAAACCTAACTATTTAGTTATTATCAATCACATACTGGGAGTGATACTTATATTATTCGGAATTATTTTAATATATAGAGTCTATTTAGGAAACTTCAGATAAATTTTGAATGCTGAATGTTAAATTTTGAATTTACGTTTGGTTCACGCAGATAAAAAGCAGCAAGCAGCAGTTTTGAATGCTGAATGTTAAATTTTGAATTTACGTTTGGTTCACTCAGATAAAAAGCAGCAAGCAGCAGTTTTGAATGCTGAATGTTAAATTTTAAATTTACGTTTGGTTCACGCAGATAAAAAGCAGCAAGCAACAGTTTAGAATGCTGAATTTACCATCTATTTATTCATAATCTCAGAATATTTAGCAGCATTAGCAGGGTCAACTTCCTTGAGTAACTTAACTACAGTTTCTTTTTCACTATCCGGAGCCTCCTTATATATATTAACTAACTCGGGAGATTTAGCATACATAATAAGAGTAGTAGAATATAAGCCGGGTTTTTCCCTGTGAACCTTTTTCACCAATTCAAGCGCTTCGTTAATTTCGGTTCTTCCTTTCTGCATATTATCATACATAACATCCAAACCCTTGCGGTGATAACGATAAATAAACTCTCTTAAAGGCTGATAGCTCTGGTTCAGCAGATTTTCAACCAGCCAATATCTGTTTTTTCTACTTTCAAAACTCTTCCATCCTTTATCAGAACTATTTTGAGCATTATTAACTATAGTCTGAGCTATATTAAAGTAAGGACTGCCACCAAGATTAGAAAAACTATCAAAATCAAGCCCAATAATAATATACATATAATAAGCCAACACCGAGGTTAGGTTTAAAAGATGAGAATTCTGGTCAAAATCAAGAGGCTGAAATTCCTCATATTTAAATTGAAAATCTTTATCTATATGATTAAATAAAGTTGATTTATAAGAAGTTTTATAAACGGGTCTACTTGACTGAACCTGAATAGTAGCCTTAAATTCATTAGTAGAAACCCTCTCGGTAATATTAATAAGAATAGAACATTCAATACGCTCTTCAGGTTTAAAGTTATAATTAGTCCACTTGCGGTTTTTAAGAAATTCATTAATCGCTTTCTCCATAGTTTCATATATCTTCTTATCCGTCCCCTCAAGCATCTGAGTAGAAAGCTGAAAACTACAATTAATATCCTGCGAAAAAACTTTATAACTGTTGCTTACAATAAGAAAGAAAAGCACAATTATAAAATATTTACATATTTGATAAAAATAACTTAGTTTTATTTGATTGTATTTTAAGAGAATTTTCATTAATTAATCATATTTGTTTATTAACATTCTAAACACTGTTTGAATGAATTAAATAAAATAAGAAGAGATTTTATCGACTATATCTTTAACAACTTCGTATTTAGATTTTAACGGGTATGCAGTAGTATTATTGTTTTTATCAATAATAGTAATTTTATTGGTAGAATAACCAAAGCCAGCCCCCTCGTCCTTAAGAGAATTTAAAATAATTAAATCCAGATTTTTACTTTTTATCTTTTCTTTAGCATTTATTAATTCATTTTCGGATTCCAAAGCAAAACCAACAAGAAATTGATTTTTGCTTTTAATAAGCCCTAATTCCTTAAGAATATCTTTAGAAGGATATAAATTTAAAGTAATATCTTCACCTGATTTTTTATATTTACCAGCGGATAAAGGCTTTAAAGTGTAGTCAGCGACAGCAGCAGCCATTATACATATACTATTTTCCTGAAATTGGTTAACACATTCATTGTGCATCTGAGAAGCAGAAACAACATCAATAACTTTAATGTTATTATTATTCACAAGCTTTGTTAGCTCCCTGCAAACAGGACCGGAAATCAGGGTAACCGCTCCACCTCTGGCTGCAATTTCATTGGCAAGATAATAAGCTGTTGTACCTGTAGAATAATTACTAATAAAACGAACATTATCAATTTTCTCGTGTGTAGGACCGCCGGTAATTAAAATTTTTTTCCCTATAAAATCTTTAGGTTTAAAATAATCAATAACAAAATCAAGAATAAATTCAGGTTCCTGCATTCTGCCTTCACCAGTAAGACCGCTGGCAAGAAAACCGGAAGCAGGTGAAATACATATTTTATTAAGAGCAATAAGATTATTAATATTCTTCTGAGTAGCAGGATGTAAGTACATCGCAGTATCCATAGCAGGAGCAAAAAAGACAGGGCAACGGGCAGAAAGATAAGTTGTAAGCAACAAGTTATCGGCAATCCCGGCAGACATTTTGGCAAGAGTATTTGCAGATGCAGGAGCAATAATAAACATATCAGCCCAGATACCAAAATCAATATGGCTATTCCACTTACCCGAAAGCGGATGAAAGCCTTCACATAAAACAGGATTCTCAGAAAGAGTACTCAAAGTTAGAGGAGATATAAAATCTTTAGCTGCCGGAGTCATTATAACCACAACATCAGCAGCGTTTTTTTTAAATAATCTTACAAGATTTGCAGCTTTATAAGCAGCAATACTACCTGTTATACCAAGTAATATTTTCTTATTTCTTAACATTTAAAAATTGCTAAAAACTATAATTCTTCAGGTAAATTAGAATCAGCATTAGGTTTACGAAAATAAATTTTATCTTTAAGAAACTCATCAATAGCAACAAGGGAAGCTTTTGGAAGGTTTTCATAAAATTTAGCAACTTCAATCTGTTCCCTGTTTTCAAAAAACTCTTCTAAAGTCTCATTAGTAGTTGCAAATTGCTCAAGCTTGCTTTTGAGTTCTTCTTTATACTTGGAAGAAATAGCATTAGCTCTTTTAGACATAATAACGACAGCCTCATATAAATTTCCTGTTTTTTCTATAATCTCGTTTACATTTCTTGTAGCTGTGTTGTTTTCAATTTTTTCTTTTTTATTATTATTTTCAGTTTGCATATTAAATATTTTTGTTAAGTTTATTGATTTCTTTTAATGAAAAATTATAAATATTGTTACACTCCTTAATATACCTGCTTTCAGGAAATTGTTCTTTAAATTTTCTATAAGCAGACAAAGTTGAATTGTATCTATCAAATTTTTTAATTTCAATACTATTAATGGCAAGTTTGAAATTAGCTTTAATAATATAATACAAAGCCTGCTCTTTGAAACCTGTATCGGGATAATCAGAGATAACGGTATTAAAAGCAGTAATAGAAGCGTTATACTCTTCGGTATCATAATAAAGCATAGCAACTTCATAAGCTTTAAGCTCTAATTTTTGGCGCAGGTTGTCAATAAGTTTGTTACATTCATCCCTTTTAGAAGACAAAGGGTATAGATTAATAAAAAGCTGTAATTCCTGAATAGCCTGTTTAGTATTCGTCTGGTCAAGGCTATACTGAGGAGATTCAAGATATTTGCAATATGCGCTTAGAAAAGCACACTCTTCAGCTTTCTCACTCTTAGGATATTTTAAAGCAAATTCTGAAAAATAATGAGCAGCTAAGTTATAGTTATTCATTTCATAATAACTTTTAGCATACATATAATCTATCAGTTCCCCTTTAGAAGTGCCTCTGTAAATACCTGAAAACTGGTCAAAAAGTTGCAGTGCCCTGTAAAAATCCTTTTTATTATAATAACTTAATGCAGCCTCATATTTCTTATCATTATCAGTACTTTTTACTAATTTTTGATATTTGCTACAAGAAATAAAAAGAAAAAGAACAACTAAATTAATTAAAAAAAATTTACCTTTATTAAAATTAAAATAATTTAGCTGAAAGTAATTTAATCTAAACATAATTAAACCTTAATAAGTCTGTGTTTTATAGCAAATGCAATAAGCTGAACAGAAGTCTGAGTATTAGTTTTCCTAAAGACACTCGTTTTATGATTATCAATACTTCTGGTACTAACATTAAGAATTTTAGCTATTTCCCTGATAGAATAACCTTGGGCAATAAGAGCAATAACCTCTAATTCCCGTTGAGTTAAATCTTCCAGAATTTTCTCAGTTTCTTTATCTAAAACCGTTTTGGTAACGAAAGCTTTAGTAATAATATCAAGAAGTTCGCTTGAGAAGAAATTTTTGCCCTTAATAACCTCCCTTATACCCCTGTGAAATTCATCCTCCTCAACAGTTTTAAGAACAAAGCCTTTAACGCCAGCTTCAAGCATACTAAGAATGTATTCTTCTTCGCCATACATAGAAACAACAACCATTTTAAGCTTAGGAAAACGCGCCATAGCAATTTTAGTAGCTTCAATCCCATCCATCACAGGCATCTTAATATCAATAAATACTATATCCACAGGATACAAACTAATGTAATCAAGAAACTCCTGACCATTAGCAGCTTCAGCAACCATCTCAACTTCAGGCATATCCTTTAAAAGCATAACTAAGCCTTTTCTAAATATACTCTGGTCGTCAACAACTATAACCTTGTATTTCTTTTCCATATATAGTTTATTTTAAAAAATGCAAAATTATAAAAATTAAGCTAATTAATAATAAAACAGTTAATAAAAATAATGAGCTATTTTTTAAATGTAAAAAATCCAAAGCCTGTAAATTAATGAAAACAGCATAAAGAAGCTCAAAAAAAAAATAAATAAAGCTTATAAATTATTCAGTTTAATTCAAAGATATAAAACTAAATAAATAAAATAAAATTGTGTGAACGAATAATTAAACAACAAAATTAAAATTTTCAAAATAAATATGAGCTTTAAAACCTTGGCCCTCCATAGAATTAAAATTACATTTACCTCTTAATAATTTAACTCTTGCAAGTATATTATTCAATCCCATACCTCTGAAAGATAAATTATGGTGATTGTTTGCCATATCAAAACCAATTCCATCATCAGAATAATCTATATAAATAATATTTTTTTTAAGCGCCAGACTTAAATTAATATTTTTTGCAGAAGAATGTTTTAATGTATTATTAATCAGTTCTAAAATAATTCTGTAAATATTTATCTCTATAATTTTATCAAGTTGACAATTTAAATTATGCGAATCAAACTTTATTTTAATCTGGGAAGTAGTATTTAATTTATCACAATAATTTGAAATTGCTTTTAATAAGCCGAAATCGTTCAATATATTTGGAGATAAATTATAAGCAATATTTCTTATATTTACAACACCTTCAATAATCATCTCCTTTATTTGTAATAATAAATCATCAATATTTTCACCGGTTTTAGATTTTTTAATAGCTGCATTAACAAAAATCTTCATTGCTGACAATAAAGCGCCTAAAACATCGTGTAAATCCTCAGCAAATCTTCTTTTTTCAGCTTCTCCCGTTTTAACTATCGCAGATAATAGTTTCTGCTCAAATAAAATTCTGTCACTAATATCTCTGATAACAGTAATAACTCTAATTACATTATTATTTTCATCAAATACGGGAGTTCTAACAGTTTCGGTATAATAAGTTTTATCATTTATATTAGTAATCTCTTCAGATTTATCAATATTTCCTGTTTTAAAAACAGTTTGATACCTCATAATAACTTCAGAATCTAAAAAATTAAAATTATCAGCTAAATATGTATTAACTAAATCCTGCGAAATATTCAACTCATTTAATTTTTCTTTAAAAGAAGTATTAAGCAAAATAAACTTCAAATCTTTGTCAACAACGTGTAACCATTCTTTAATAGAATTTACAGTAGAATTGTAGAGCTGCTCGGATTGTGTAATAACTTTTTCCTTTTCCTTTAATTCAATTACAGTTTTTTCAAGTTTAATATTATTGTTTATAAGGTCTATATTTTGAACATAAACTTTTTTCTTTAATTGAATATTTAGAAATTCTATGAGTTCTCTTGTATTAATCAATTCTGTGATATCACGAGTTATAGCGAGCCAGCCCACAATATCATTATTTATATTCTTTATTGAAGTGATAGACATAAAAGTAGGCAGAAAACTACCATCCCTTTTTAAATGAGAAATCTCACCTTCAAAATATCCCTTTTCAATAACAGCCTTTCTTAATTTAATCCTCTGCAAACCCATCTGCTCTTCACTGTGAATTAATCCTAAATGTTTGCCTATTAAATCATCTATATTATATCCGTGCATTGTTGCAAAAGATTTATTAACATATTCAAATTTGCTCTCATTATTAAGTATAGCAATACCATCAAGAGACTGCATTGAAGCTAACTTAAGTTTATATAAATCCTCATTTAATTTTTTTATTTCTGTTACATCTGATAAAGTACCTTCTATATAAAGGATATTACCATCTTTATCTCTAACAGAATAAGAATTCATTATAAAAGTAATAGTCGAATTATCTTTTTTCTTCAAATTAATTTCGGCATCTTTAATAAATTTATTTTCATAATAATATTTTAAAAAGACATCTCTCTGTTCAGGATATAAATAAAGATTCTTTTTTAAATCTATATCATTAATATCAGAATCATCATATCCTAATACCGAATATAAATATTTATTAGCTATAATAACTTTTCCTTCTATTGTAGTCTGAAAAATACCAATAGGGGAATTATTAAATAATGAAAAAAATTTTTTTTCAGAAAGGGTTAAAGCTTCATTAGAATAATTAACTTTTATAATTTCTTCCTCAATTTTTTTCTTTTGCTCAAAAAAAAGCTCAATAATATTAGCCAAATCCGAAAATTCATCCCGCCTTTTATGTATTTTATCAAAGTTAATAATTTTACCTTCTTTCAGAGAATCAGAAATAAAT
>JAGODS010000334.1 GCA_017998135.1 Bacteroidales bacterium | reverse complement strand
GACTTGAACTCACGACCCCTAGCACCCCATGCTAGTGCGCTAGCCAACTGCGCCACACCCCGTCGTAAAATTTAACCGTGCAAATTTATATATTTTTTTGCATTGTTGTCAGATAAAAAATAAATTCGCTACAAAAGTATAAATAAAAAGTAACTTCTCAGCAGTTGATTAATAAGAAATGATAAAGGTTTCAAAACATACATAATTTTATTTTTATTTTTTTTAACCTTAGTATAAAACTTGTTCCCTTATATATCAACCTTATTAGTTGATTTTGAATACTAAATACCAAGTACTAAGTACCAGGTTCATTCCTTATACTAAGATTTATAAGGTTTTTACAATATATAAACTCTAAAATTTTACTGCTGAGTAGTTACAATTATACTTTTTTGATTTTCATTTACTGATTAGTTACTTAAATCCGATAAATTTAATAATTTTGTTGTCTTAAATAAAAGAAATTAGGATGAGAGTAATTGCTATAATACTAATATTTTTAAGTCTTACAGGCTATTCGCAAAATAAGATAAAAAATGTAATTTATATGATTCCAGACGGAACAAGCTCAGATTTAATTACTGCTACAAGGTGGTATAAAGGAGAAAAACTCGCTTTGGATGAAATAATATGCGGTATGGTTAGCACGCATACTGCAGATGGCAAAATAACAGATTCGGCTCCGGCTGGAACTGCTCTCGCTACCGGGGTAAAATCTAATTTAGGATTTATAGGCGTTGATAAAGACAGCCTACCTCATATCAGTTTACTTGAAATGGCTAAACTTAAAGGTCTTTCGACTGGCATAGCCGTTACCTGCGAATTTCCGCACGCTACTCCTGCCAGTTTTGTTTGTCATTATCCAGACAGAAACAATTATGAAATTCTCGCTAATCAATTTATATATAATAGCCCCGACTTATTCTTTGGCGGCGGTGAAGCTATTTTGGATAAATATAATTTGAAAAAATTTTTAAAAGATAGTCTCGGTTATAACTTTATCTCTGATTTGAATACATTTAAAACTAATATTTCTGATAAGGTATGGGCTCTTTTTCCTGATTGGAAAGCCAATAAAGTTGCGATGTCTTTCGATTGCGACAGAAATAAAACTTTAGAACCTTCCTTAGCAGAAATGACAAGCAAAGCAATAGATATTTTATCAAAAAATAAAAAAGGCTTCTTTCTTATGGTTGAAGGAAGCCAGATTGACTGGGCTGCACATAACAACGATCCTTACGCTGCTATTAACGAATTAATAGCCTTTGATGCCGCTGTTAAAATAGCTCTTGATTTTGCCAAAAAAGACAAGCATACTATAGTTGTTGTATGTCCCGACCACGGCAATGGCGGTTTTACTCTCGGCAATCAGAACTCTGGTAAGTATAGCAATAAAAACAAATATGATAAAATTGATATTAATGAGCAAATAGTAAAACCATTGAAAAAAATAAAATGCTCTTCTGACAAACTTGCCGCTCTGCTTATTAAATACCCCGATTCTATTAATACAGATTTTATACTTAAAAAATATAATATATCGTTTACTGAAAATGAAATTCAGAATATTAAAAATATTATTAATTCAGGCAAAACCAGCTATTTCAAACAAGATACTATTAATTATATTATAGGTACAGAGTTTAGCAGACAAAATTTCATTGGCTGGACAACAACCGGGCATACTGGCGAAGATGTTTTCCTCGGCGTTTACCACCCGCAGAGCTATTTGCCTTCCGCTTTATATGGCAGGGGTATTATTGATAATACAGAAGTTACAAGATACATTAGTAAAAATATGGGTGTTGAGCCAGACAGCTTTACTAAGAAATATTTTAAAAAACTACCTGTTAAAACAAGTTTTAATAACTATAAACCTTTTAAAACTATTGATAATCAAACCAGATTTTTTAATAACAAAAACAATATAGATATAATTATCCCTGCCAACAAAAACTATTATTTCTTCAATGGTAAAAAAATCTTTCTTAAAACCCTAATAGTTAAAATAAAAGATAAATATTATATCCCCTTTGAATTATACAATGCCCTCAATAAATAAATAACTTAACCCAACTTGACCAGTTGATTTTACAACTAAAGCAATGTCAATTCAATACGAGAATATCATTCGTTTAGACACTACAAAAAGTTGTATTTATTTTCACTGTTGTCCGATAAAAAATAAATTCGCAATAAAAGTATAAATAAAAATATGATTATAAGTTTTCAAATTTTCATAATTAAAAAGTAAGCCCTCTTAAAAAGAGAATAATTGAGCACTATAGTATAATTCTTTCTCCCAGTCTTTTTCGGGGTTTTCAAAAAATCTTATAATATGAATATAGTTAAACAGATGAAGCCTGCAAAAGCTAACAATATTAGAGAAAGACCATTTTCGTTTAACGGTTTTCATAATTGTAACTACTCAGCAGCTGAATACTAAATACCCAATACCAGGTACTAAGTACCAAATTTAACCTTAGTATAAAACTTGTTCCCTTATATATCAATCTTATTAGTTTATTTTGAATACTAAATACCCAATACCAGATACTAAGTACTATGTTCATAGCTTATACTAAGATTTATAAGATTCTTACAATATATAAACTCTAAAATTTCACTACTGAGTAGTTACTCATAATTACTTTGAGCAAAAGATTAGCAATTAATGCACACCAATTTTGAATTTTAATTGCATTTTCATTATCTCCGGGAAAATAACAAAGTGGAAAATTCTGTTTAAGTTCTTAAATAATAGTTCTATTTGCCATCTGATTTTATACAGAGCTGCTATTAGGTCAGCTCTTAGTTCAAATAGATTAGTGATATAGACAAATACTCGTTTGGTACCATCATCCCAAAAATCGACACAACGTAACTTTAGTTTCTTGCTCTTTCCATTTTCAATTTTCACTGTAACTTGTATTATTTCATCTTTTATAACTCCAGGATGAATATCATCAAGACTTTGTCTTCGTTGAACGGGGCTTTGTCTTCGTTGAACAATGGCAATAAATGAAAAGTGGGAAATGAGTTTATTAATTGAAATATCAATTATTCACAAATATATTATTAAATTAAATTTTATTTAATAAATAGACAATTGTCTTAGGACAATTGTCTATTTATT
>JAGODS010000333.1 GCA_017998135.1 Bacteroidales bacterium | reverse complement strand
AGGCTTAACTGGTTCGGATATAGCATTTATGGTAATTATTACAGGATTAATGATTATGGGTTAACTACAAAAACAGGCGGCTCAAGATATCCGATGATGCTTAAATCGGCTAATAAAGGAATAGATATGGGAGATAGCGAAGAAAAATTGCTTGCTGAAGAAGAAACTATTGTTAAAACTTCAAATTGTTTGGCAATCTCAACGCCAGGTTTTGATAGTATCAATGAAAGCACAGAGACTACTGCTGAAATAAATGCAAGAAGCAATTTTAACGAGACTGCTTTCTTTTATCCTGCTTTTAAAACTAACGAACAGGGAGAGTTACTTATCAGTTTTACTGTTCCTGAAGCCCTGACTAAGTGGAAGCTTTTAGGATTGGCTCATACCAAAGACCTTAAATATTCTCTGTTTTCCAAAGAGCTCGTTACTCAAAAAGAGCTTATGATTAATACCAACGCGCCCCGTTTTTTAAGGCAGGGAGATAAGATTTTTATTTCTGCTAAAATTACTAACCTGACCAATCAAAATATTGAAGGTCAGGCGGAGCTTAAAATATATGACGCTGTTACAATGAAGGAAATTAATAATATTATTTCGGGCAGTAAAACTGCGCTTCCTTTTAAAATTTTTCAGAATATAAGCAGCCAGGTACAATGGCAACTTAATATTCCTGATAATATATCAGCAGTTACATTAAAGATAACTGCCCAATCAGGAAACTTTAGCGACGGCGAGGAAATAACTTTACCTTTATTAAGCAACAGGATGCTCGTTACCGAGTCTTTACCGCTACATATTAAAGGTAAGCAAAGCAAAACATTTGTTTTTGATAAATTGAAAAATGTTTCCGATTCCAAGACTTTAACAAATTTTAAATTAACCCTTGAGTTTACTTCTAATCCTATTTGGCTCGCTGTACAGGCATTACCTTATATAATGGAAAGCGATTACGAATCAGCGGACGAAATCTTTAACAGATATTATGCTAATTCAATAGCTTTTTTTATTGTTAATTCCAATCCTAAGATAAAAAAAGTTTTTGATATGTGGAGAAACTATACTCCTTCTGCTTTGCTTTCTAATCTTGAAAAAAACCAGGAACTTAAAGCTCTTTTATTACAGGAAACGCCCTGGGTTATGGATGCAAAGGATGAAAGCGAACGAAAACAACGAGTAGCTCTACTCTTTGATATAAATAAAATGTCGCAGGATTTATCAAATTCATTTAACAAATTGCAAAAATTACAAACTTCAAATGGTGCCTGGTCCTGGTTCCCTGGAATGCCTGACAACAGGTTTATCACTCAATATATAGTAACAGGGTTTGGGCATCTTAAGCAGCTTAAAGTTTTAAATTCTAATAGTAAAACTAATTTAATGCTAAAGGAAGCTATCAATTATCTTGATAACAGGTTACGAGATGATTATGAATGGTTGAAAAAAAATCAACCTAAAGAAATGGATAAGCAGCATATTTCTGCTACAGAAATTCAATATTTATATGCTCGCAGCTACTTTATTGAAGAAATTGAAATTAGCTCGGCTAATAAAGAAGCTTATGATTATTATAAAAAACAGGCTAAGGAATTTCGCAATAACTTCAATAATTATTCTCAGGCTATGATTGCATTAGCTATGAACCGTACCGGCGATAAAACGACCACTGCCGCCATAATTAAGTCTCTTAAAGAAAAATCATTGCAGTCCGAAGAAATGGGAACCTACTGGAAAGATAATGATAATGGTTATTACTGGTATCAGTTGCCCGTTGAAACTCAGGCTTTGCTGATTGAACTTTTTGAAGAGGCTGGTAAAGATAAACAGTTTACGGATGATATGCGGGTGTGGTTAATAAAACAAAAACAGACAAGGAACTGGCAAACGCCAAAAGCTACGGCAGAAGCCTGTTATGCTCTTTTAATCAGGGGTTCTGAACTTTTAGCGAGCGATGATTTGGTGGATATAAAGCTTGGTAATACTCAAATTAATCCTTATGCTCAGCAACAGGCTACCCCGGAAGCAGGAACGGGCTATTTTAAAATATCTTTTACTGGTGAGGAAATAAAATCATCTATGGCAGATGTAACTGTTAGCAAAAAGACTGAAGGAGCTGCCTGGGGGTCACTTTACTGGCAATATTTTGAACAATTGGATAAGATTACTACTCATAGCAGTCCTATTAGTTTAGAGAAAAAAGTTTTCAGGGAATTATCAGGTGAAGAAGGCAGGAAGATTGAGTTAGTTAGCGATAAGACTAAATTAAGTGTAGGCGATAGATTGCGGGTAAGAATAGTAATCAGGACAGACAGAGAAATGGAATACGTTCACCTTAAGGATATGCGGGCGTCTGGTCTGGAGCCCGTGAATGTTTTATCCTCTTATAAATATCAGGGCGGATTGGGTTATTATGAAGCGACCAAAGATGCCTCTGTTTCTTTCTTTATAGAATCGCTTGCTAAAGGAACTTATGTTTTTGAGTATCCTTTAATCGTATCACAAAAGGGGGATTTCTCAAATGGTATAACTTCAATACAATGTCTCTACGCTCCTGAATTTACTTCTCATTCCGAAGGAATACGTATTACTGTGGAATAAAAACAAATAGAATTAAATAATATAAGGAAAGGGGGAGAAAAAAAGTCTTAAAAAAAATATTTTTAAGTTTAAAAAAATACAGTATTTTTGTAGCCGTTTTAAACCTAAATTTTTAAACCGTTCTGCGATGCGTCCTCGCTTCGTCTTGTGAGTTATAGAAAGCGTTTTAAGAAAATAAATATTATAAATAAATATAAATTAACATGCTATAATAAAAAGAGTAAAATAAATAATTATGAATATAAATGATGAAAATGAAGAAATTTATCGTGCAGTAGTAGAAAGAGCGAATGACGGGATATTCATATTGCAGGATGGCAAAATCAAATTTATTAATCCCGCTTTTGCAAATCTATTTGGGTATGAAAGCGAAGAGCTGATAGGGCAGGATTTTCTGATGCTAATTCCGGAGGAGGTTAAGACGGATATAATAAATAATTAGGGTCTGCTGAATAATAGCAGACCACATACCAAATCAATAAAAAGATATAACTTTGCGCTAAATAAGTGCAAGGAAAAATGGCAAAAGCGCAAAAAACCCGTGCATCAAAGCACCCATATA
>JAGODS010000332.1 GCA_017998135.1 Bacteroidales bacterium | reverse complement strand
TAACTAATTTTTGAATATTTCTTCCGTATTCAGGTATTATTAGTTTTTCTCTCTGTGAATTATATTCCATATAAGTGCTTAATGTTTAATGTTTAATGTTTAATGTTGAATTTTGCTAATTGGCTAATTGGCTAATTGGCTAATTGGCTAATTGGCTAATTGGCTAATTGGCTAATTGGGTTATTTGATAAAATGCAAAAGTAAATAAAATTATTGATTTAATGTTTTTTATGGTATAGAGTTAATAATAGTAAAGAAATCGTTAGCTTTGAGGGCAGCTCCCCCAATAAGACCGCCGTCCACATCGGTCTGGGTGAAGAGAGTTGCAGCATTTGTTGCGTTGCAGCTTCCACCATAAAGAATAGAGGTAGAATTTGCCGTGTTTATGTTGTATCTTTCTTTTATAAGGTTTCGGATAAATAAATGCATTTCCTGAGCCTGTTCAGGAGTAGCATTTAATCCTGTTCCGATAGCCCAGACAGGTTCATAAGCTATTACTAACTTGGTGAAATGATGTTCTTCCAGTGTAAACAAGCCTTCTTCCAATTGTTGTTTAACTATATCAAATTGCTTGCCTATCTGCCTTTGTTCAAGGTTTTCACCGCAGCAATAGATAGGTACCATATCAGCTTTTAAAATAGATTTGACTTTTTCTTTTAACATAGAATTAGATTCGTTAAAATAGCTTCTTCTTTCGCTATGTCCGACAATAATATATCTGGCGCCTGTACTTTTAATCATATCCACCGAAATTTCGCCTGTATAAGCTCCTTTATCTGCATAGTGGCAATTTTGAGCACCTGTATAAAACCTGTCTAACCAGGCACTAAGATTGAAACATTCTTTTAATAAAATAAATGGCGGTGCTATTACCACATTAAGGTATTCTTTTTTAGAATAAGAATTATCCTGTTTGATTTTTGCAATAATTTGATTTAATAAATTAATGCCTTCTTCATAATTCATATTCATCTTCCAGTTGCCTGCTACAATTTTTTTTCGCATAATATTAAAGTTATTGATAATTAAAAAATTTTGATAATTTGCTTAGTTGATAATTTGTTAATTAATTCTTACTCTGGGGTCAATCAGTCCATATAATATGTCCACAAAGATATTAATTAAAATTAAAAGTACTGAAACAAACAGAACGCTGCCCATCAGAACCGGGAAATCGTATTTTTCGAGTGCCTCCACAATAACAACTCCCATTCCTTTCCAATCAAAGATATATTCAACGAATACAGCGCCGGCAAGTAGTGAGGCGAGCCATCCTGAAACGCCTGTAATAACAGGATTAATAGCATTTTTAAGTGAATGTTTGAAAAGTATATTGTTTTTGCTTAAGCCTTTGGCTTTCGCTGTCCGTATATAATCCTGTTGCAATACATCAAGCATAGAGTTTTTAGTTAATTCAATAATAACAGCCAGCGGTCTCATACCTAAGGTAAAAGCAGGTAATATAAGGTTTTTAAGGTCAAGGTATTCTCCGTTTCCCATATCATCAACCGAATACATAGTTCCATACATATTTAAGCCCGTATAATCGCCAAGCAGGTAAGCAAAAACCCAGGCAATCAATACAGCAGCAAAAAAGGAGGGCAGAGACATCCCGATAACAGAAAATACGAGCGCAAGCTTATCAAACCACGTGTCTTTTTTTACTGCACACAGCACTCCCAGAAAAACTCCTGAAACAAAAGCAAATATCATTGAAGTTACAGCAAGCAGAGCTGTATTAGGGAAAGCTGTTGCTATGATTTCGGTTACTTTTTTCTTTGTCTGATAAGACCTTTTAAGATATGGATATTTTAATATTATTTCTTTGTTGGAAAAGCTAAGTAAAGTGAACGAGGGATTGTATTTGGAGCTATCCTTATACCAGAAACTTTTATGATTAAAAGAATTATGAATAGAAATAGGAGATAAATCATTAAGGTAACTAAAAAATTGAATATAAAGAGGCTGGTTAAGTCCCAAATCAGCTTCTATAGCTTCAATAGTAGATATATCACTACGTTGTCCTACCATCATTCTTGCCGGGTCGCCCGGTAGGACATTAAATAAAAAGAAAATTATAATAATAACACCAAGCAACACTAATAAACCATAGTATATTCTTTTTATGAGGAATTTTATCATTGTTGATTAGCGACCTGTTTTTTAAGAAACTTATTTAATTTTTCTGAGTCAGGAAAATCATTATAATGCCATTTTTTAATAACTATTGCTTCTTTTGTTAGTATTAGTCCCGGGTTACAGCGAATAATAGCCTGAAGCGAAGTGTCGTCAGCATAGAAAAACTCTATGTTTTCATTTATTTGATAATTTTGTTTGAATTTCTCGATTATTTCAAGTGTATTACTTGTGAAAAAGACCATTTTATGTCCATCTATAGCTATTTTATTATGCAACTCAATAATTTTATTGACCATAAAGCTGTTAAGTTGTTCTAAATCATAAGAAACAATAATAAATAAATAATCAGAATGTCTTAAAAGGTCTTCAGTAACAACATTACCATTAATATCTTCTAATATTATGTCGGTTCTTTTAGGATTAGGGTCAACAACTCTTTGTGAAGTATATTCCCATTCTGATAACCAGATAGAGTCATTATAAGGATAATTAGATGAAAGATATTCTTTGGATACACCGGTTTTTTTGTTTTTATATGTTACAAAAAACTGCAGAGGTTTCAGATTATCAGGGACTAATTTGGTACCCGGTTTCCAGGTACTGAAATCAATAACCGGGAGATGACGGTAATTGTATATCTCAAAGCCTGTAAATAAGATGATGATAGAGCTTACAATTATTATTTCACTTTTAATGGTTAAAAAGGTAGTTTTTATATTTCTGCCTGTAAAATAAATAATGACAAAAAGCATCAGCACAATATTTTTATAAAAGGTTTCCCAATTTGTAAGTTTAATGGCATCTCCAAAGCAACCGCAATCTGGAACGGGATTGTTAATTGCATCATTAAAAGTAAGAATAGTGAAAAAAGACATCATAAGTAATACTAACCAGGAAACAAGTTTAATCCTAATATTTAGTATTACATGACAACCTAACATAAATTCAAATAAGCAAAGAAATATTGAAAGAGGTAAAGCGTAAGGGATAGCCCAATGCGTTCCGAAGGCAATAAAAT
>JAGODS010000331.1 GCA_017998135.1 Bacteroidales bacterium | reverse complement strand
AGGCGACTGGGTTCATTGGGTTCTGTTTAATATTCCGCCTGATATAAATTCTCTTTCAGAAGGAATTGCAGGTGAAAAAATCCAGAAAATAGGAGCTAAACAGGGGCTTAATGATTTTGGCAGTATTGGTTATGGTGGTCCTTGTCCGCCTCCGGGGCAAACTCATAGGTATAATTTTAAAATATTTGCTCTGGATGTAACTCTTGATTTAGAGCCCGCTATTGAAAAGCAAATTTTACTTAAGGCAGTTAAAAATCATATTTTAGCTAAAGGGCAATTAACAGGGGCTTTTAAAAGATAATTATTAACTAATTTAAATTATTTAACACAATGAAAAAGTATTTTTTTATTTTATTCTTATCCTATATTGGATTTACCGGAGTTAATGCTCAAACAACTCCTGATGAAATTAATGACAAATTTTTTAAAATTTATGCTGACAAAGCAATGGAGAAAGCTTTTGAATATCTTGCTTTAGATGACAAACTGCTCAGTAATGCTAAGGAATATCTGGATAATTCTAAATCCACTTTCACGGCTTTAACTGCTAATGCGGGCGCTTATACGGGGTTTGAATTAGAATCAAAAGTTGAAACTGCTAAATGTATAGTTAAATATAACTTTATAATGAAATATGAAAATGCTCCTTTTAAATTAACTTTTGTTTATTATAAACCAAAAGATAAATGGAAGATGCTTGAGATTTATTTCACTAATCAGGCTACTGAAAGAATAGCTCCAGGTATGCAACTACCCTTTAGAAACAGAGTAGGCAGAGCTATAGATGACTCAAGATAGGCTTCTCTGATTTATGAACTATTTGTTTTGCTGCTGCTGCACCTTATTTATTATTGCTTGCTTATACTCTTAATTAATTTATAACCAGTATGAATAAAAACCTTTTTTCTAAATTATTTCCGCATATTATAGCGGTATTGCTTTTCATTATTCTTAGTTTTATCTTTTTCTATCCTGTGTTAGAAGGAAAGAAACTTAGACAGGGTGATATTATTAATCATAAAGGAATGTCTAAAGAAATTACCGATTTTCGTGAGAAAACAGGGAAAGAGCCGCTTTGGACAAATTCTATGTTTGGAGGGATGCCCGCTTATCAGATTTCGGTTAAATATCACGGTAATCTTATGTGGGTTTTTGATAAAATATTTACTTTATCTTTACCTCATCCCGCTAATTTGTTTTTTCTTTATTTAGTCGGTTTTTATTTGCTTTTACTTGTACTTGGTGTAAATCCCTGGTTAAGCATAGCTGGCGCTTTCGCTTATTCTTTGTCCACATATTTTTTGATAATTATTGAGGCAGGGCATAATTCAAAAGTCCATGCTATCGGATATATAGCACCGGTTATAGCTTCAGTTATTTTAACTTATAAGGGCAGGTATCTTTTAGGCTCTGTACTTTTCGCTCTTTTCCTCGCTCTTGAACTATATACCGGGCATCCGCAGATTAGTTATTATATGTTTATCATTATCCTTTTTATAGGAGCGGCTGAATTATATAAAGCTATAAAAGATAAATTGTTTAAAACTTTCTTTAAAGCATCTGCTTTTATCTTCGTTGCGGGTATGCTTGCCGTCTTGCCTAATATTACTAATCTTTGGGCTACTTTCGAATACGGAAAATATACTACCAGAGGAAAGTCGGAGCTTACTGATGATAAACACAATAAAACCTCCGGATTAGATAAAGATTATGCTACTGACTGGAGCTATGGTATAGCTGAGACTTTTACTTTAATGATACCTAATGCTAAAGGCGGCGCCAGCGCTGCTATCGGTAATGATGAGTATGCTCTTAAAAATGTTGATGAACAATATAAAGAGACTGTCGCTAATAATGGAAACCGTTACTGGGGAAATCAGCCCTTCACTTCTGGTCCTGTTTATGCGGGCGCTGTTATAATCTTTCTTTTTATTTTAAGTCTTTTTGTTGTCAAAGGGGCTTATAAATGGGCTTTGTTAGGCGTTACACTGCTTTCTATTTTGCTTGCCTGGGGTAATAACCTGATGTGGTTCTCTGACTTTTTTCTTACTTATGTGCCATATTACAATAAGTTCAGGGCTGTTTCAACAACCCTTGTTATTGCTGAGTTTACTATCCCTTTGCTTGCTATTCTCGGACTTGCTGAAATCATTCGAAATCAGCAAAGTATTAAGAAGCAAATACCAAATATTCAAAATCCGATACCCAATACCCAAAACTCAATACTCAAAGCTGTTTATATTTCTTTCGGCTTGACCGGAGGGCTGTGTCTTTTGTTCTATCTTTTACCTGAGATGTTTTTTGGTTTTATGAGTAATACTGATATTGAAACGCTTGCTTCCCAGAAACAGCAATATCCGAATTATGCCGACCAACTTGATTCTATCTTCAGAAATATTGAATTGGCTCGTATTGCTATTTTCAGGCTTGATGCTATCCGCAGTTTCTTTTTTATTCTGCTTGCCGCTTCTTTTATTTGGCTTTTTGTTAAGAAAAAAATGAACTTATCCGTTTTAACTATTACATTAATAGCGATAATTCTTTTAGATATGGTTATAGTTAATAAGAGATATATCAGTGAAAATAGTTTTGTTGAAAGTTATGAGATGGAAACGCCTTTTGTCGCTTCGCAGGCTGATGAAGTTATTCTGAAAGATAAAACTCCGGGTATAAGAGTTTTAAATCTTGCCGCTAATACTTTTAATGATGCAAGTACCTCTTATTTTCATAAGTCTATTGGCGGTTATCACGGTGCCAAATTCAAACGCTATCAGGAGCTTATTGAGAAAAATATTTCTAAGGAAATGATGATGCTCCGTAGATTACTTTCTGATTCTACAGTTAGTTATAGCTCCATTGATATGATGATGAGTAAGTTTAGCGTTCTTAATATGCTTAATACCAAGTATATTATATATAGTCCTAAAGCTCCTCCTCTTAGCAATAGATATAATTTCGGCGCCGCCTGGTTTGTTCCTCAATATAAATTAGTTGAAAATGCCGATAATGAAATCGCCGCTCTTAATAATACTGACCTTAAAAATACTGCTATTATTGATAAAAGATTTAATGACAGGCTTAAAGGATATGTCGCTGTTGATAATGACTCGCTTGCCTTTATCTCTTTAAAAGAATATATGCCTAATTACTTAGTTTATCAAT
>JAGODS010000330.1 GCA_017998135.1 Bacteroidales bacterium | reverse complement strand
GGGTTTTGGTCGTGGATATTGGTCGTGGATATTGGTCGTGGGTATTGGTCGTGGGTATTGGTCGTGGGTATTGGTCGTGGGTATTGGTCGTGGATATTGGTCGTGGGTATTGGTCGTGGATATTGGTCGTGAGTATTGGTCGTGGCTATTAGTCGTGGGTATTGGTCGTGGGTATTGAAAACATTTATTTAAAATATATTATCAAAATGTATGAATTAATAAAGTTAAATTTATTATACTATAAACAGATTAGTTAAAAAAGCTATGTTTATAATATTACAGTAATATTTTTATTAACCAAAACTTGTTTTTATGAAGAATATTAAGCGTTTCATTTTAGAGTATGTTTTGTACTTAGTTGTGTTAATTCCCTTTTTTGGATTTTCTCAATGGACTTATGTTAAGAGTCCCACTATTAGAATAGAAATTGCAGATGATATAATAACAGGGAATGACAATATATATATAAATTTTAATAATATTAAACAGCTTTATATTTCTGCTGATACAGGGAAAAGTTGGGTTATAAGAAAGGCCCCTTTTTCTATTTATTTCACGGCCTACTTTAATAATATGTTGGTTGCTTTGGATAACCAGGTAGTTTATACTTCTTCTAATGAAGGTATAAGCTGGAAAAAATTCAATTTTAAAAACTCTATTTCATATTATACACCAATAGGCGATAAGTTATATTTTGTAAGCGGCGACAGTCTGTATGTTAGCTCCGGCGATTTAAGCACATACAATGTTTTAGGTTTTATAGGTAAAAAAAGCCGTCTTTTAGCCATTAATGACGATATGTATATTGCAAGTAATTATAACAAGGGGGTTTTTATTTCTAACGATGCCTGTAAAACATGGTCAATAACTACACTTGGTTCCGGAATAACTTATTACGACTGCATTGTCAAAGACAGTATGATTTTTATTCTTTCAGATAATGGTTTATATATTTCTTATGACAAAGGACAAAGCTTTTCCTATAGCGCAAATGGTATTCCTTCTTATACATATATAAAATCAGTTCAATTATCAGGTAATAAACTTTATGCTGCTTATTATGATAGTAGTAATCCTGCAACTGGAGGCGTTTTTATATCCAATGATTACGGTTTATCGTGGTCTGCTGCCAATAAGGGGTTGGAATCATTAGATATAAAAAAAATAGCTGTTTCAGGTTCAAATATTTTATGCTGGTCTGAGACCAAAGGTCTCTATATTTCTTATGATGCGGGTAAACTATGGAATCATATATATATGGATATTGAAATACCCGGTTCTATCGACAAAATAGCAACCTGCAGGGATAAAATATTTACAGAGCAATATGTTTATTCTCTAAAAACGGGCGAGTGGAAAGATAGCAAACAAGAGCTAAAATCAAAAGAAATCATAGAACTGATTGCGACCGATTCCAGTGTTTATGCTAATGCAGAATCCTGCGGAGTTTTTTATTACAATTTTGATTCAGACAAATGGGAAGCCAGGAGTAATGGTTTGGATTATCCTAATGTCAGGGCTATCGCTGCAGCAGGCAAATATGCTTTTTGCAGCCTGTATTATGAATGGGCTGATGATGGGGGCTTATATATGTCCGATAATTACGGATTGGAATGGAAAAGAATATTAGGCGGCTCTTATTATAATTTCAGTAATATAGCTGCTGAAGGCACTAATATTTATGCTGTTTTTGGAGACGGGACTTATGAAAAAAGAAAAATGTATTATTCAAATGATTTGGGAACAACCTGGACTATACAGGATAGTGTTTTCGTTGAAAACTCAATAAATAAACTTAAAATTAAAAAGGACCTTTTATTTGCCTGGACTGATAAAGGTATTTTTATATCAAAGGATAAGGCTAAAACCTGGAACAGCACTCTCTTTAATTCAGATTATTATTTAAGAGATTATAATATAGATGATTCTCTGTTGTTTTCCTGTTCTTATAATAATTTTTATTATTCAAAATATCCCTACCAAAAAGAGAAAGTTGCTAATAAAAGTATGGGCGAAAGTTTTAATTGTATAACGGTTTATGATGATATGGTTTATGCAGGTACAAGCGGGGGACTTTATAAAAGAAAAATTTCTGACTTTAAGCCCTACTATCCAAAGTTATTACACAAAGGCGCTACTTCTTTCTGCTATGGCGATTCTGTTTTATTATATTATAATAATTATGAACAAAAGCTATATTGGCATTATAAGAATAATCAGAATATAGTTAATTATCTTTATTTAAACGATACTTTATTATATGCGAAGAAAGCGGGGGTGTATTATATCGCTTCTTCATATGACTGGGACAAAAACAAATCTAATGTATTCGACTCAATAAGAATAAATGTAACAACTCCGCCAGATACTGCTATTATTGCCGAACCTTCTTCCAATCTATGCCAGGGACAAACTATTACATTATTTGCCAAGGCAGGTCCTATTGTTAGTTATCAATGGAAAAAAGATAATTCTATTATTCCTGGCGCAACCGGCTCAATGTTAAAAGTAGATGAGCCTGCTGTTTATTCGCTCTTTATACAGGATACCTGCGGCAACCTAAACAATTATTCTATCAATATTTCTATACTAAAGGATACTGTTTTAAAGCCTGTTATAGATTCAGACAGTCTTATTAATCTTTGCAGTGGCGACTCAGTAAAATTGAAAATCAAATATAAAATAGACACCTTGCTTTTTGACGGTTTTGAAAGCGGGGACTTTTCAAAATACGACTGGAAAGTTACTGCAGAAAAAAATATATCAATATTGATACTATTAGTTACAGCGGTAAATATTCTGTAAAATTAAATTATAGTTATGACAATTTGGAATCCTGTGGCTATTTATCAATAACAAAATATTTTCCTGTATGCGATTCGCTTTCTTGTTATATTAAAATTCCTTATACTAATGCTTTAACCGGTGGTCTTTCAATCCGCGTTGAAGGAGAGCAGGGATATAAATTTTATTTATGGAGAAAGTCTGATGATTGGACAAAAATAACTATTCCTGTTCCCAAAGGGCTGACTACCATCACCTGGTCTTTTGATTTTTATTGCTTTGGTTCTTCTAAAACTGAAGATGTTTGGGTTGACGATATTAGTTTTCTTAATTACAATAAAGCAGATAATTATAAATGGAAAAGAAACGATACTATTA
>JAGODS010000329.1 GCA_017998135.1 Bacteroidales bacterium | reverse complement strand
ACTGAAAATAATAAAATAAGAAATAACGCCGAAATCACACCCATATTGAGTTTTTTCCCTTTTTTAATAAAAAGAATATATAAAAACAGAAAAATAATAAGACAGGCAAGAGCTTCATATATCTGAGTAGGATGTCTTGGCAATAAATCGTCTCTGACAAAAACAAAAGCCCAGGGCAGATTAGTTGTATGTCCATAAATTTCTGAATTCATCAGGTTGCCAGTTCTAATGAAAAAACCTGCTAAAGCGACAAGAATAACTATTCTGTCAAGTAACCATAAATATGGTTTTTTATGATTACGGGAAAATAAATATAGGGCGATAAGAATACCTATCGCTCCGCCATGACTGGCAAGTCCACCTTCCCAAATTTTAAGTATATCTATAGGGTTGCTAAGGTAAGAAGCAGGCTCGTAAAAAAGACAATGTCCAAGTCTGGCTCCTATAACAGTTCCAAGAAACATATAGGTTGCAAGTGTATCTAATAAACCTGAAGGTAATTTCTCAGCTTTAAAAAATTTAGCCATTATAAGATAACCAAAAAGGAAAGCTAAGGCGAAGAGCAAACCATACCACCTTATAGCAATATCTCCAATATGAAATATTTCAGGAGAAACATTCCAGATAATATATAAAGTATTCACAATATTATGTTAATTTGATAATGAAATAATGAGACCACTCCAAAAAATCAAAATTTAACCGCAAAAAATCAAAATTTAACCGCAAAGAATGCAAAGGTATCGCAAAGAGCGCAAAGTTAATATTAAAAATATTCATAATTTATTGATTATAAATGGTTATAAATGTTTCACATTTAAAAAATGTGAAACATTAACTATTCATAGTAATTAAGAACTCCTCATTAGACCTGGTGAATTTCATTCTTTCCTTGAGAAATTCCATAGCTTCAATAGGATTCATATCTGCGAGATGGTTTCTGAGTATCCAAATTCTCTGTAATATTTCTTTCTCAAGCAAGAGGTCATCGCGTCTTGTACTTGAAGCGACAATGTCAATAGAGGGATAAATACGTTTATTTGATAGTTTTCGGTCAAGCTGTAACTCCATATTACCGGTACCTTTAAATTCTTCGAAGATAACTTCATCCATTCTTGAGCCTGTATCAATAAGAGCAGTAGAAATGATAGTAAGCGAGCCGCCATTTTCAATTTTGCGGGCAGCCCCAAAAAATCTTTTAGGTTTTTGCAGAGCATTAGATTCGACACCACCTGTAAGCACCTTGCCGCTGGCAGGCGAAACTGTGTTATGGGCTCTGGCAAGTCTTGTAATAGAGTCAAGTAAAATGACAACGTCGTGGTTACATTCTACAAGTCTTTTGGCTTTTTCAAGAACTATATTAGAAATCTTAACGTGTTTTTCAGCGGGTTCGTCAAAAGTAGAAGCGATAACTTCTGCTTTAACACTACGAGCCATATCGGTAACTTCTTCAGGACGCTCATCAATCAATAAAATCATAAGATAAACTTCAGGATGATTAAAAGCGATAGCATTGGCAATTTCCTTTAATAATACTGTTTTACCGGTTTTAGGCTGAGCAACAATCAAACCTCTTTGCCCTTTACCTATAGGAGTAAACATATCAATAATCCTGGTTGATAAAGTTTCATTAGGATGACCTGTAAGTTTAAATTTATTCTCAGGAAACAAAGGAGTTAAGAAATCAAAGGGTATTCTATCTCTTGTTTTATCAGGATGCAATCCATTAATAGCTTCAATTTTAACAAGAGGGAAAAATTTCTCACCTTCTTTAGGCGGTCTTATAACACCTTCAACAGTATCGCCGGTTTTAAGACCAAATAATTTAATTTGGGATTGAGAAACATAAATATCATCAGGCGAATTAAGATAATAATAATCAGAAGACCTTAAAAAACCATAACCATCAGGCATTATTTCAAGCACGCCTTCAGAATAAACAAAGCCATTAAATTTAGTGTTTACATCAGATATATTGGTATCAAGAATATTTTCTTCGGTTCTTTTAACTTCAGGCGCCTTGAACTTATCTAATTTTCTTTTACGCTGAAAGGGTTTTGAAGAATCCATTTTGTCAGATTCATCAGTATCTCCATTCATATTATCCTTATATCTGTTGTTTGAATAAGATTTAACAGGTGTATCGTAAGTTTTAGGCGCTTCATAAGGTTTTGGCTGAGGAGGAGGCACAAATTCATCCTCATACTCAAACAAAGCATCCTGAGGATTAAAACCGAGCAGGTCTGCCTGGTCAACAGGTTCCCTAACGCTCTGATCTGCGGATTGAAATAAATCTAAAGGCTCCGCATCAGGAGTTTTTGGTTCGGTTTCGGTATCAGAAATATTATTTTCAATTTCTTCACCTGTTTGGACAATTTCTTTATCCTGTTCTTTATTATCTGATATAAAATCAGAATTAGAATTAATTAAGATAGTTGATTTGGCTTGTTTATCCAAAATCAAATAAATCATTTCTTTTTTTCTTAATTTTTCAGCTTTTTCTATGCCAAATTCTTTAGCGAGTTCTCGTAATTCTTTTACAGACTTAGAGTTTAAATCAACAATATCAAACATTGATATTAAATTTAGTTAATATATAAAATAAAATAAATATTAGAAATAATATAGAAGAGAAATAGGGTAAATTAATATTTCCGCAGACTGAATAAGATATAAAACAATATACCAGGAAATATTTTGCAAACCTATATAAATATTTTTATCTATGACATATTTTTTTATAAAAATTATTAAATAAAAAATGAAAAAGCTTATTTGACAGGCGAATCCGGCTCACGAGAAACTTTGTTAAAAACGAGCCTGTCAACTAAAGAAGGGAAAAATTTATTAAGAAAAACAGTAGCTTTTCCTTCAAAAGTCATAATAACTGCTCTTTTTCTTTTAATAATTCCTTTAATAATTTTTTCAGCAACTGCATCGGCACTCATCAATTGAGCTTCAGCCAAAGGTGAAGCTCCCTGCTGAGATCCATCTTTAGTCAGGGCGTTATACCTTATATTAGTTGCAGTGTAACCGGGACAGGCAAGCATAATGTGCAAACCTGTTTTAAGAGTTTCTATTCTCAACACATCAAAAAGTCCGTGTATAGCAAACTTGGAAGCAGAATACCCGGTTCTACCCGGCAATCCCTTATAACCTGCAATAGAAGAAAC
>JAGODS010000025.1 GCA_017998135.1 Bacteroidales bacterium | reverse complement strand
GTATTAAACATTATATAAAAAATGTGTTTTTTTTTATGAGAAATGTTATATATTTTTTTTAAACATATAAAAAATATTGATTTTATGTAAGATAGCTTGTTTTTCTTTTAACTATCTATTAATATTAAAATGTAATTTATTTTTTAATCTAATAAGTTTGTTGTTCTTTTTTTTTGTATTTCAATGTGAAATTATATAATTACAATAAAAAAATTAGCAATTTTGCGGATTTAATAATAATAGGAAATGGAACAAGAAGAAAAGCTAAAAGGGTATTCAGGGAGATATATAATAATTAAGGGGGCTAAGGTACATAATTTAAAGAATATAGATCTGAGCATACCCAGAAAAAGCCTCACAGTAATAACCGGTCTTTCGGGCTCAGGAAAGTCGTCTTTGGCATTTGATACTATTTTTGCAGAGGGTCAGCGGCGTTATGTTGAGAGTTTAAGTGCTTACGCAAGACAATTTTTAGGAAGAATTAATAAACCTGATGTAGAATATATAAAAGGTTTATCACCTGCAATAGCGGTAGAACAGAAGGTTAATAACCGTAATCCCAGGTCAACTGTTGGAACAACTACAGAGATATATGATTATATAAAATTGTTGTATGCCAGGGTAGGAATTACTTATTCACCTGTATCAGGACAAGAGGTAAAGCGTGATACTGTAAGCGATGTAATAGATTTTATAAAGGTTATTGATAAGGAGGAGCGTTATGTTATATATTGCAGTGTATTTTTAAAGAAGGGACGTACACTGGAAGAGTCTTTGAATATCCTTAAACAGCAGGGATTTTCAAATGTGTTTTCAGACAATCAGATATTAAACATAGATGATGTAATAAAAAAGAAAAAGAAGGATAAAAAAATAGATTTGGTGATTGACAGGTTTGTGGGAGGACGGATTGATGATGAGAGTTTAAGACGTCTTGCAGACTCTGTTCAGACAGCTTTTTATGAGGGTGAAGGGCGCTGTTTAGTGAGAATTTTTAAGAGTAACGGTGAATATACAGATAAAGAATTTATAAACAGGTATGAAATGGACGGTATAGAATTTGAAGAGCCTTCAGTAAATTTGTTTACTTTTAATAATCCTTATGGAGCTTGTCGTCATTGCGAGGGTTTTGGCAGTGTTATTGGGATAGATGAGGATTTAGTTATACCTGATAAAAATCTTTCAGTATTTGAAGATGCTGTTTTTTGTTGGCGTGGGGAAAAGTTAAGCGAATGGAAAACAAATTTTGTAATGAAAGCTTATAAATATGAGTTTCCAATACATAAACCTTATTATGAATTAAGTAATGAGCAAAAGGAATTATTATGGGCTGGAAATAACGAAATTGAGGGCATAAATGCTTTTTTTAAGTTTATAGAAGCGAATAATTATAAGATACAATACAGGGTATTATATTCAAGGTATAGGGGAAAAACAGTATGTCCTGAATGCAAGGGTAATAAGTTGAGAAAAGAGGCGAATTATGTTAAAGTTGGAGGAAAAAATATTGCAGAATTGGTGAAAATGTCAGTTTTTGATTTATTAAATTTTTTTAAGAAAATTGAGTTAGATGAGCATAGGTTGAACATAGCGCAAAGATTGTTAAAAGAGATAATACAGAGGTTGGAATATTTGAATGAAGTAGGCTTAGGTTATTTGACTCTGGAACGAGGGGCAAATACTTTATCAGGTGGCGAAGCGCAGAGAATAAACCTTGCGACAGCTTTAGGGAGTAATTTAACAGGATCTATATATATACTTGATGAACCGAGTATAGGATTGCATCAGAGAGATATAGACCGTTTGGTTAAAGTTTTAATAAATTTGCGGGATTTAGGTAATACAGTAATAGTTGTTGAACATGAGGAAGCGGTTATACGAGCAGCGGATTATATTGTAGATATTGGACCCGGGGCGGGAATAAATGGAGGAGAAGTAGTCTTTTCAGGGAAATTGCAGGAATTACTTTTCGGAGCAAAAACATTGACTGGAGATTATTTACAAAAGATAAAAGAGATAGAGATACCAGCTAAAAGAAGGAGCTGGAAAGAGTATATAGAAATAAAAGGGGCGAGGGAGAATAATTTAAAAAATATAGATGTAATATTTCCATTAAATATATTTACAGTTGTAACAGGAGTTAGCGGTTCAGGCAAAACAACTTTGGTAAAGCATATTTTATATAATGCATTAAAAAAAATATATGAAGAGCAGGCTGAGAAATCAGGTTTATATGCTTCAATAGAGATGGATAAAAGACGCCTGGCGGGAGTAGAATTTGTTGATCAGAATCCGATAGGGCGCTCAACGCGGTCTAATCCGGCAACTTATATTAAGGCTTATGATGATATAAGGGAATTGTTTGCTTCAGAGCGTTTGTCCAAAATCAGAGGATATAAAGCAGGGTATTTTTCTTTTAATATAGCAGGCGGGAGGTGTGAGGAATGTGAAGGTGAGGGATTGGTGAAAATTTCAATGCAGTTTATAGCTGATGTCGAGTTGGTTTGTGATAGTTGCGGAGGGCAGAGGTTTAAAAAAGAAGTACTTGAAGTAAAATTTAAGGGAAAGAATATAAACGATGTATTGAATCTTAGTATTGATGAGGCTGTAGATTTTTTTTCGGAAGGGAAAGCATTAAATACTATAGAAAGCAGGTTGATTAATAAATTAAAGATATTGCAGGATGTAGGCTTGGGATATTTACAATTAGGACAATCATCAAGTACGATGAGTGGAGGCGAGGCTCAGCGAATAAAACTGGCTTATTTTTTAGTTAAAGGGAATGCAGAAAAGCCTTTTTTATTTATTTTTGATGAGCCTACAAGAGGATTACATTTTGAAGATATAAATAATTTGTTAAAAGCACTAAACGCACTGATAGATAAGGGACATTCCTTGTTAATAATAGAGCATAACCCCGAATTGATTAAGAATGCAGACTGGTTAATTGATTTGGGTCCGGAGGGTGGAGAAGCTGGGGGGCATTTGGTATTTGCAGGTAAACCTGAGGATTTAGTGAAGGATGAAAAAGTGTTTTCTTATACAGGAAAGTATTTGAGAAAAATAATGAAGAGTTAATTTAAAAATTTAGAGAAGAAATTGATAGATTGCATTTTTTTGATAAAGTAGGGGAGAGTAATGGTTTGATGTAAAAATGCAAAGGTGTGAAAAAAAAAATATGAATGCTAAATAAAATATTTAATATATTCGCAGCCAAAATTTAATAAAAAATATGTTGATAACAGTCAGCAAGTTAGCGGAATTGTTGAATGGCAGGGTAGAGGGTGATGGCAATATAGTTATTAAAAAGATAGGAAAAATAGATGATGGGAATGAGGGGGAGATAACATTTTTAGCCAATCCTTTATATACTCAATTTGTATATACAACAGGCGCTTCGGCAATAATAGTAAATGAAAATTTTAAAGCAGAGCATTCGTTAAGTAAGACTTTGATAAGGGTGCCGGATTCTTATGCAGCTTTTGCAAAATTACTTAATTTTTATATAAAAGAGCAGGCAGAGCAGATAATCAGGAGGGGAATATCAGAAAAAGCATTTATCTCGGATACTGCTAAACCTGGAAAAGAAAATTATATTGGAGAATTTTCATTTCTTGGTTGCGGAGTTAAAACGGGTAATAAGGTGCAGATTTATCCACAGGTCTATATAGGAGATTATTCAGTAATAGGAGATAATACAATAATATATCCAGGTGTAAAGATATATTCAGGTATAAAAATCGGAAGTAATTGTACTATACATTCAGGGGTGGTGATTGGTGGGGATGGTTTTGGTTTTGCTCAACAGGAAGGAATGGATTATTTGAAGGTTGCGCAAATTGGAGATGTGGTAATAGAAGATAATGTTGAGATAGGAGCAAATACTACAATTGACAGGGCAACGATAGGCTCAACGATAATTAGAAAGGGTGTAAAATTAGATAACCAGATTCAAATAGCTCATAATGTAGAGATAGGGGATAACACTGTAATAGCAGCTCAATCAGGAATAAGTGGTTCTACTAAGGTAGGGAAAAATTGTATGATAGGCGGACAGGTTGGTATAACGGGACATTTGAGTATTGGCGATAATGTTAAGATAGCTGCCCAGTCAGGCATAGCTTCTGATATTAAGAATGATATTATAGTACAAGGATCTCCTGCTTTTGAAATAAAGAAATACAGAAAGGCATATATTCATTTTAGAAATCTTAATGAATATGTAGCCCAATTGAATATGCTGATAAAAAATGAAAAGAAATAGGAAAAGAGTTTAAAGCTAAAAAGAAGAGATTTTTTTTACAAATATTGTTAATTATATAGGAATATTTAATTTTGCAAATTATTATGACAGAAAAACAAAGAACAATAAAATCTGATATTACCTTAAATGGAGCGGGATTACATACAGGAGATAATGTAACACTGACTTTTAAACCTGCACCTGAAAATAACGGTATTAAGTTCAGGAGAATAGATTTACCTGGTCAACCATTGATAAATGCTGATATTGATAATGTGGTGGATACCTCAAGAGGGACAAGTATAGAACAAAATGGAGTAAAAATAAAGACAGTAGAGCATACTCTGGCAGCAGTGGCAGGGTTGAGTATTGATAATTTGATAATTGAATTAAATTGCTCTGAGACACCAATACTTGATGGTAGTTCCAGAGAGTATGTATCAGTTTTGAAAAAAGCAGGAATAATTGAACAAAATGCAGATCGTGAATATTTTGAATTAGATAGCAATATTCATTATTATGATGCTGAGAAAAAAGCCGAGATGATTGCTATACCTTCAGATAAGTATCAGGTTTCAGTAATGATAGATTACGAAAATACGGTTTTAGGAACACAAAATGCTAAATTGAACAGTATAGAAGATTTTGAAAATGAAATAGCCAAAAGCAGAACATTTGTTTTTTTACATGATTTGGAACAATTGCTTAATAATAATTTGATTAAAGGAGGTGATTTAAGCAATGCGATAGTATTTGTAAATAATGTTGTATCTGAATCCGAGTTGTCAAGGCTTGCCCATATATTCAATAAACCGGAGGTAAAGGTATTAAATGAGGGAATATTGAATAATATAGAGTTGCATTATCCGAATGAGCCAGCCAGACATAAGGTATTAGATATAATAGGAGACTTATCACTGATAGGCAAACCGATAAAAGGGCACATAATAGCGACTAAGCCAGGACATAAATCCAATATTCAATTTGCTAAGTTAATAAAGCAATATATGAAGAAGAAAATCACGGAGAGGTCGGTTCCCGTGTATGATATAAACAAAGCGCCATTATATAATATAAATGATATAAAAAAGATATTACGACATAGGAATCCGATGTTGTTAATAGATAAAATATTGGAAATGAGTGATAAGCACGTAATAGGATTGAAGAATGTAACGATGAACGAATCTTTTTTTGTTGGGCATTTCCCTGATGAGCCATTGATGCCAGCGGTATTACAGGTTGAAGCTATGGCGCAGGCAGGTGGTATTTTTGTATTAAATACAGTTCCAGATCCTGAAAATTATCATACATATTTTTTGAAGATAGACAATGCACGTTTTAGGCAGAAAGTAATACCCGGTGATACGCTGATATTTAGATTAGAACTGATAACACCAATAAAAAGAGGTATCACGCATATGAAAGGTATTGCTTATGTGGGTAACAGGGTAGTTATGGAAGCCGAATTAATGGCACAAATAATAAAAAAATAAAAGTAATAATTATGAATAAAACTTTGTCAAGCGTCCATCCAGAAGCCAAAATAGCAAAAGATGTAACAATAGCTTCTTTTGTAACGATAGCGAAAGATGTTGTTATTGGAGAAGGAACGTGGATAGGACCAAATGTAACAATAATGGATGGGGCGAGAATAGGCAGGAATTGTAAGATATTTCCAGGTGCCGTTATATCAACCATACCACAGGATCTAAAATATCAGGGCGAAGAAACTTATGCAATATTGGGAGATAACGTAATAGTTAGGGAATTTGCAACAATAAACAAGGGGACAAAGGCAAATAATGAGACTGTTATTGGAAATGATACGCTTATAATGGCATATGCACACATAGCTCACGATTGTTTAATAGGGAAACATTGTATTCTTGCAAATGCTGTTACTCTTGCAGGTCATATAAAAATTGAAGATTGGGCTATATTGGGAGGTCTTGCGGCTGTCCACCAGTTTGTTAATATTGGTCAGCATAGTATGATATCAGGTGGTGCTCTTGTCAGAAAAGATGTTCCTCCATATACCAAAGCAGCAAGAGAACCGTTATCTTTTGTAGGAATTAATTCTGTAGGATTGAGACGACGTGGTTTTTCTTCAGAAAAAATTAAAGAAATCCAGGAAATATATAGAATACTTTATATGAAAAAGATGAATGTATCGCAGGCAGCAGCTTATCTTGAAGCTGAATATCCTGCTACAGATGAAAGAGATGAAATTCTTAGTTTTATAAATAATTCTAAGAGGGGTATTATGAAAGGATACTCTGGGAATGGAGCTGAAAGATAAAAAAAAGACAATAGAAATTCTTTTTTAAACCTATTAAGCAAGGAGATTGATATAAAAATTATAAAGTGAGGTTTTTTACCTTAGTGAATCAAAAAATTAACAAATCAATAAATCAATAAAAAATCAATAAATCAAATAGATGGCAACAACAGCGGATTTTAAAAATGGCTTATGTATAGAATTTAACAATGAATTATACAGGATAGTAGATTTCCAGCACGTTAAACCGGGAAAAGGACCAGCCTTTGTAAGAACTAAGTTGAAAAATATAAAGACAGGTAAGGTAATACCAAACACTTTTACAGCAGGTGTGAAAATAGATATTGCCAGGGTTGAAACACTTCCATTCCAGTATTTATATAAAGATGGGGATGACTTTCATTTTATGAATACTCAGACTTACGAACAAATAACTTTAACAAAAGAAATAATAAATGCTCCTGATTTGCTAAAGGAAGGACAGGAAGTAGAAATAATGTTTCACGCTGATACAGAAACTATTTTATCCTGTGAATTACCTCCTTTTGTTGTTCTTGAAATAGTATATACAGAGCCAGGAGAAAGAGGTAACACCGCTAACAATGTACTAAAGCCTGCAACACTTGAAACGGGTGCAATAGTTAATGTTCCTATATTTATTGATAAAGGTGAAAAGATAAAAATTGATACCAGAGATTATTCTTATTACGAGAGAGTTAAGGATATAAAATAAAGGGGAGTTCTATTAATGAAATTTATTACAGCATTAACATTGGAAGAGGCAGCACTTATTACAGGAAGTGATTATAGTGGTGCTCCTCATCTGCTTATTACAGGTATAAACGAAATACATAAAGTAGTACAGGGAGACATAACTTTTGTGGATAATGAAAAATATTACAATAAAGCTTTAAATTCTGCAGCAACTTTTATAATAATAAATAAAAAAGTAGAATGTCCTGTTGGAAAAGCTCTATTATTTAACGAAGATCCTTTCAGCGCTTATGTTTCGATTGTAAAAAAATATAAACCTTTTACTACAGCTAAATCATTAATTAATGAAACAGCTCAGATAGGTCAGGGCACTATAATTCAACCAGGCGCATTTGTTGGTAATAATGTGATTATAGGAAATAATTGTCTTATACATTCCAATGTTAGTATATATGATGATACAACAATAGGAGATAATGTAATAATACATTCAGGGACGGTCTTAGGAGCAGATGCTTTTTATTTCAAACGTCGTAGTTGGGGTTATGATAAGATGGAGTCCTGTGGTAGGGTTATAATAAATGATAATGTGGAGATAGGTGCTTGTTGTACAATTGATAAGGGTGTATCTGGTGATACAATAATAGGCTCTGGCACGAAGTTTGATAACCATATACAGATAGGTCATGATACCGAAATAGGCAGGAATTGTCTTTTTGCATCACATGTAGCAGTAGCCGGAGTAGTCAAAGTTGAAGATAATGTAATACTCTGGGGACAGGTAGGGGTACAAAAAGACCTTGTAATAGGAGCAAACGCAGTTGTTTTAGGGCAATCAGGCATATCTAAATCGCTTAAAGGCGGAATAACCTATTTTGGTTCTCCTGTCAAAGAAGCAAAAGCAAAAATGAAAGAACTCGCAATGATAAATAATCTTCCGAAAATAATAAAAAATCTATAAATCAATTAAATTAATTCATTATGAAAATTTTAAGAATCCTTTTAGTATTTACAGTCCTTTTAAGTTTAAATTTTAAACAAAGCCAGGCTCAGGACAAAAAACCTTTTACAGGAACAATCACTATATCCCTTTCTTATGAAGGAGATGTTGATGCTGCTACTCTTGCTCAACAGTTAAAAGAAATGGAGCTCAAGATTAATGCTACCTATACAAAGATGGAAATTAATCAGGGTGGAGTTTATACGTCTGTTATTAAAAACAGGGAAAAAAAGGAAATAACCACTCTGATGGATATTCCTATGTTAGGCAAGAAATTTTGTTTAAAACAAAATGCTGAAGCTGTTGCTAAAACTTTAAGTGAACTTCCTAAAGGAGAAATTAAATATTTTGATGAAACTAAAAATATAGCAGGTTATAATTGCAAGAAAGGTGAACTTTATTATAAAGATGAAGATGGAAAAGATGTAACAAGTGTTTTCTATTATACAGAAGATTTGTATATGCCTAATTCTAATTTTGATACTCCATATATGGATGTAAAAGGTACTCTGATGGAGTGGGAATCTTCAGCCCAGAATATGAAAATTAAACAATCAATTAGCAAGGTAAAAAAATCAAAGATGTCTGACAAAGAGTTTTTAATTCCTACAGGTTATCAGGAAATGACTGAAGATGAACTTAGAGAGTTGTTTTCTCAATAAATAATTTGCAGTTAAGCTGATTAGCAGATAATAATGAAAAAAATATCTTTTTTTCTTATCTTTATCCTGAATTTGAATATATTTTTATGGATTACAGGCAATAGTTTGTTATTTATTACAGTAACTTATGCTGATAAAGGAGGTCCTGATAAATTTGGATATACCTGGAAAGATAGCAATGAGCCTGACGGACCAAAATTTCAATGGTACGAAATTCCTCTTACTACTGACAGGGTTGTTAAAGGTTTAGGTGATGATAATGTTTTAGGTCCATATCCTATAGGAGGAAAATTTATTTTTTATTGGTATCCTGTAGAAAAATTCTGGGTAGGCTCAAATGGATATATAGCTTTTCGTAATATTCATATTGCAGCACCATTTCCCAATATACCCGATTCAACAGATAAGAAAACTAATTTTATTGCTCCTTTTTTAAGTGATTTATCTTATGCAGAAAAAAATAATCCTGGTAAATGTGTATATGCCAGTAATAAGGATTCGCTGATAATATCATTTATAAATGTTCCTTTCTGGAGTCAAATTTATGGTTATTCCGGTACTAATACTTTCCAGATAATATTGAATAAAACTGACAGGTCCATTACATTCAATTACAAGAAAATGCAGGGAGAAACAATTAGCAGTACCGGTTTTGGAATTGAAAACCAGGGTGGAAATATGGGATTAGGTCAACGATTTAGTAAACAACCAATAGCAAATTATTGTATTAAATATTATTATCCTCAAAATCCAACTTATATTATAACAGATGCAAGCAGTAGATGGAATGGGAGTGACGGTTCTAAAGGCTGGTTTACCACAATAGGAAATAAGGATATTTCACTTGTCAGTAATTTTGCTAACTTAGGAAATCAGCCGATTGATACTTTCAAATTAAGTTGCAGGCTTGCTGACCCTTTAGGGAAAAATGTAATTTATGAAAAATTGGCTATTAATTCTATATTTCAACCATCTATTGATACGACTGTTGTTTTTTCTTCAAAATTTTCTCCTGCTCTGTCCGGTTGCTATACTTTTTGTTCAGGAATATCAGGAGTAGAAGCTGATAAATATAATACGAACGACTCAGTGATGCAGGAAATAATTGCTGTTGATACTTCGCAATCAATAGTCAACCTGTCCTATTATAGAAATTTTGATCTTTATCAGGGACAAAGTTGGATAGGTAATGACGGGGGAGTTGGAGTTTATATCAAACCTCCTTTTTATCCTGTAAAAATAGTGAGTACAAATTTTATTATCCAGTCAAATTCAAACAGTGCGGGTTTTTATTCAAAAATATATGATGATTCTGGTACAAACGGGACAGTCGGAAAACTCCTTGATTCTGTTTATGTACCTCCTTCTTCAATAGATATTTTACACACAACAACTGTGCCAGTCAAGAATGAAATAGTGTTGTATTCTGGCGGTGTCTATATCGCCTGGATAATGAAAGGGGAAAATATAACAATAGGTATAGATAATACTCCACCTTTTTCAAATCAGACTTATGAAGTTTTAAGCGGTACATGGGCTCAGTTTCGTGATTATGAAAACCAGGATTTTTGTATTTCTTTAAATGTTAAAAAACATTATATAGAAGATCTTAGTGTTAAATCAATTATTACACCTAAGCAAGCTGATATTATTAAAAAACCAGTTGATATTACCTGCCGGATAATAAATAAAGGAGAAGGACCTGCTTCCAATTTTTCTCTTTATTATAATCTTGATTATACAAAAGATATAATTGAAACTTATAAAGGTAATCCTATTGCAGCAGGTGATTCAATTGATTATACATTTAATACTAAATTATATACAGAACTTGACAGTGTTATTGGTTATTTGTGCGTTGGTGTTAAAATGTTTAATGATTTCAGGCATAATAATGATTCAAGTTGTAGTTTTTTGAAAATTTATAATACCTCAGGTCTTAATTTTAATCAAAGGATTAAAGATATTAAAATATTACAAGATCCTCTGACAAGCCAAATCTTTATTGAATTTGATAAAACTAAACAATGTCTTTATAATATTCAAATTTTAGATTTGAAAGGCATTATTCTTTTTAAGCAAACAAAGATTGATAAAGAAAAAATATCAATAAATACTATAAATTTGCAGACCGGATTATATATAATAACAATTAGTTCTCAGGAGAATATGCCTTCTCCTAAGCCTGTTTTATATAATGCCAAACTGCTTATTTATTAATGAATAGTTGATACTTTCAATAAAATAATTTTAGTATCATTTAATAGAAAAATAAATTTACTTATTAATTAATAAAAATATGAAGAAGATAATTGTAGCAATAGATTTTTCAAAAGGTTCAGTTCATGCCCTGAAATTTGCTATAAACATTGCAAAAGAAGTAAACGCCGATATACAGATGATTTGGGTAAACAAATCAGTTGCGATTAAGCCAATTTATCAAAATTCTAAGTTTGATTATTTGTCTATAATCAGAGAGAAATTTGATGAGTTAGTAACTAAGTATACGAAAAAATTACCTAATAATAAAATTACATATAAAATACGTAAAGGTAAAGTTTATGAAGAAGTTGTGAACCAGGCAAAATATAATGATGCTTTTCTGATAGTAGCAGGAACTCACGGAGTGTCCGGTTTTGAAGAGTTATGGATAGGAAGTAATGCTTATAGAATTGTCAGCTCTGCTGCTTGTCCTGTTATAACAATCAGATATGGTCATTGTTTTAATAACCCGATTCAAAAAATATTATTACCTATTGATAATACTCTTGAGACAAGACAGAAAGTTCCTTTTGTTTCAGTGCTTGCAAAACTAATGGGCGCTGAAATAGTAATTCTCTCTTTATATCCTACTGATACTGATGATGATAAATTGAAGGTTGATAAGTATACAAAACAAACTAAGGATTATTTTGATAAAGCAATGGTTAGATACAAGACAGATAAGTTATTATCTGAAAATAACAGAGTTAAAGCTATAATTGATTATACTGAAAATAAAAATATAGATCTTGTAGCTATTACAACCGAGCACGAGCTAAGCTTTTCAAATCTTCTAATGGGGCAATATGCCCAGCAAATGGTAAATCATTGCCCTATTCCGGTGCTTACTATTAATAGCTTGGATTTGTTTGATATAGCTACAAGATAATATTATTTGATGAGCAGGTATTTAATAATTTTATTTCTATTATTTTTAATTGAATGTTCTGTTTTTTCTCAAACAAAACAGGGAAAAATTGAGGTTATCAGTGACCCGCGACTGGATCAATTAATAGAAAAGCATATTAAACTTAATGAAACTATTGATGGAATTGCCGGTTACAGAATACAAATATTTTCAGAGTCAGGAGCTAATTCAAGGTCTAAAGCTGAAAATTTGAAAAATGAATTTACAAAGAAATATCCTGATATTCCTGTATATATTGTTTTTAGTGAACCTAATTATAAAGTTCGTGTTGGAAATATTCGTAACCAGTATGAAGCCTTAGGCTATCTTAAGCAAATACAGTTAAATTATCCTGGAGCTTTTATAGTAAGTGATAAAATAAAATTACCGGAATTGGAATAAATTATTAATTAGTTCATTAAACACCTGATAGAGAAACCGCTTTTCATTGTTCCTGCTCCTCTATATATTCCATTGTTATAGATTGAGAGATTTCTGTTAAAAGCCTTATCGGTATTATTTATAGTAGAAGACCAAAAGCAGGCATATTCTTCATAATTAACGAAACTACCCTCATTCTCTTTCCTCGAACCTGAATAAAGTGCATCAAAAGCTGTTGAACCACCTGTAATAAGCAATGAACCTTTATTTTCTCCTCGCCAACCCGTTAGTTCGGTTTCTTCTATTGTTAATCCTATATATTGTTCTAGTTCTTTAAAATTATCGTCTGTCGGTATATGCCAACCATAAGGACAAATACCTCGTTCTGCCTGATACATTCTATAATCCATTGCTTCATTCCACTGGTACAGTCCCCCATCACTAAGGCATTTACCTTCGCTATTATTAAAGCAATATTTTTCAATAGTATTGTTATTAATTTGTTCCTGGGTTCCTTTAATCATATTACCTATGTTTAGGTTTTCTGCCATCCAGCATTGATTTCCAATTTTAACTGTTTTATATGTTTTGTTATCCCTTTTGTCAGTTAAAAAATTGCCACATTTAAAAGTCGTATCTCTATCCACATTGTTTGAGGTAATTGTTCCGTTATTATCAATATTGACTGCCCAATGACTACCGTCAGGAGAAGTAAGCGTCAAACCGCCAGCATAAAGTGCAAATGGAACTGACCCAAGTTGACTTATTCCCATTTCAGTAAATTCTTCTGAATTTTCGTTTTTTATTTCAATTTTGATGAAATAATTTTGCCATCCCCATTTTATATTAGAAAATTCACCGATGATTTTTTCTCCCAATCCAGGTTTTATATTTATGATTCCAAAGTTATTAGTTTTAGTTTTATGTAATTCTGAATAAATTATATTGGAGGAATTAATATATTTACTAATTGATATTTTAACAGTAATATCTTTATTTAATATTAATTTGTTTGTAGAATCTCTGATAATAGCTTGATAATTAAAAAATTGAGGGAGTTGTGAAAAGCAATCTATATTTATAAAGATTAAGACTAAAAATAAATAATATTTTTTCATATATTATGAATTATTAACATTTGCAAAATTAATAAAAAACTAATTTTACGAAATAATATTTTTTGTTTTTTTTATGAAAAAACTTTTATTTACTTTATTTGTTATTGCTTTTACATTGATAATAATAGTAACTTTATCAGGATTTTTTAATCCTTCAGGCGCTCCTGCTGGTTATACAGGCTCACCTTCAGATGGTTTAAACTGTAGTAATTGTCACGGAGGTTCGACAACTCAGGCGCAGGATATTATATCCTCTGATATACCAATTGATGGTTATATTCCTTGAACAATTTACAATATTACTGTGAGTCTTTGGCAAGATAAATGTGTAAGTTTTAAATTATATAGCTTGTAAACTGAAGTTGTGTCAGACTTTTAGAAAGATTATTATAAGCTTTAATTTTCTAATATATAAAACAATAATTGTTTAGTATCTTTTTACAAAAGATACGGTAACATTTTACTTAGTTTAGTATCTTTTTACAAAAGATACGGTAACATTTTGCTTAGTTTAGTATCTTTTTATAAAAGATACGGTAATATTTTGCTTTGTTTAGTATCTTTTTATAAAAGATACGGTAACATTTTGCTTTGTTTAGTATCTTTTTATAAAAGATACGGTAACATTTTGCTTTGTTTAGTATCTTTTTATAAAAGATACGGTAACATTTTACTTTGTTTAGTATCTTTTTATAAAAGATACGGTATAAAATAATAAAATAATAACATAAAAAAGAGTGATAAACCCGCTATCAGTGATAATAGCTCTGTTAGCTTTAGCAATGAGATTAATCTAATTCCCAGCGCAGTAAATTAAACAGCTCTTTACTGGTTTCATTGCGTAAGTCAATTTATTAATTATTAATAAAAAAGGAGAGTATTATTACTCTCCTTTTTTTAGAGCGGAAAACGGGGTTCGAACCCGCGACCCTCAGCTTGGGAAGCTGATGCTCTACCAACTGAGCTACTTCCGCATTTTCTGATTTTAAAGCGGCAAAATTAATATTTTTTGTTTTATAAGTATATTTTTTTGAATAAGAAACTAAACTAATTAGTGTGCATCCATAAAGTTGGTTTTTTGGTATTTGATTAAATGTTTCACATTTTGCAAATGTGAAACATTTAGAACCAATTTATAGTTATCTGCATTTGAATCTTGATACAAAATTTATTTTATGAATGCACACTAATTAATCCTGTTTTAAATTCCTTTTAGAATGTTTTATTTTCAGAATTAATTTGGTG
>JAGODS010000328.1 GCA_017998135.1 Bacteroidales bacterium | reverse complement strand
GAAGGGGCTGAACAAATTAAAAAGATTATGTGTGATTATAGAAATAATCCGCCTTTAGTTATTAATAATTCTAAAGTGATTTTAATAAAAGATTTTCTCTTGCAAAAAGAAATTGATTTGGTGGCGGATAAAACTCAAAAAACTGATTTGCCAGTTTCTGATGTGATACAATTCCTGCTTGAAGATGGAAGTAAAATTACTATAAGACCTTCAGGTACAGAGCCTAAAATTAAATATTATTTTAGTGTAAATGCTCCCGTCTCAGATACCTCTGCTTTTACTTCTATTGATCAGTTACTTGCTATTAGAATTGATAATATAGTTAAAGATTTGAAAATCTTATAATTTTTTGTTTTACATAATTTAGTCTGGTTAAAATAAACCGCTTATATTTCCTGCATCATCTATTTTAATTCTTTCGGCAACAGGATATTCAGGCAGTCCAGGCATACGCATTATTTCGCCAGTTATCGGGATTACAAAACCTGCTCCTGCAGCTATCTGAATTTCTCTTACAGTTACAACAAAATCTTTCGGTCTGCCTAAGAGGTCAGGATTGTCAGACAAGGATTTCTGTGTTTTAGCTATACAAACAGGTAATTTTCCCAAACCTAATTTTTCTATTTTTGCTAAATCCTTTTTAGCTTTAGCTGTAAAATCTATTGCATTGGCTCCGTACATTTGTTTTGCTATACGCTCAATTTTCTTTGGTATATCCCATTCGGTATCGTAAAGAGGCAGATATGAACATTGGCATCTTTGAGCTGTATCTGCTACTACCTCAGCAAGTTTTATAGCGCCTTCGCCTCCTTTACTAAATACTTCTGCAACAGCAGCCCGTACGCCAAGTTCTTTGCCTCTTTGTTTGATTATTTCAATTTCTTCTTCAGTGTCTGTATCAAATTTATTAATAGCAAGAACTGAGCAAATATTAAAAATATTTATGTTTTCAATGTGTTTTTCGAGATTGGAAAGTCCTTTTTTTAAAGCTGTTATATCTGGCTGGTTAATATTTTTAAGGTCAGCTCCACCGTGATATTTAAGTGCTTTTACGGTAGTAACAAGTACTACAGTTCTTGGAGATAATCCTGAATAGCGACATTTGATATCAAAGAATTTTTCAGCACCAAGGTCAAACCCGAAACCTGCTTCAGTAATTACATAATCAGCTAAGGACAACCCCATACGTGTGGCAATAACAGAATTTGTACCCTGTGCTATATTGGCAAAAGGTCCACCGTGTATGATTGCCGGGGTGCCTTCAAGCGTTTGAACTAAGTTTGGCATAATAGCGTCTTTGAGTAACGCAGCCATTGCTTCATTAGCTTTTAAATCTCTTGCATATACTGGTTTTTTGGCATAAGTAAAACCTATAAATATATTACCCAGCTTATTTTTAAGATCTGTTAGATTTTCGGCAAGACATAGCGTTGCCATAACTTCTGATGAGGCTGTTATATCAAATCCTGTCTCTCGCGGTACACCAGATAAAGTTCCTCCTAAACCCACTATAATATTTCGTAAAGAACGGTCATTCATATCTATCACGCGACGCCATATAACCGTACGAGGATCCAGATCTATGTTATTTGTTTTATTTTGTATATTATTATCTATAATAGCAGCAAGCAGGTTGTGGGCTTTCTCAACTGCAGAAAAATCGCCTGTAAAATGAAGATTAATATCTTCCATAGGTAATACCTGTGAGTAACCGCCGCCTGTTGCACCTCCTTTCAATCCAAAAACAGGTCCTAATGAAGGTTCTCTTAATACAACTGCTGTCTTTTTACCTATACGGTTTAAACCTTGTGCAAGTCCTATGGATATTGTTGTTTTGCCTTCGCCTGTTGGGGTAGGAGAGGTGGCTGAGATAAGTATTAAGGTGCTTTTATCTATTTTTTCATTGTTTATATAATGTAATGGTATTTTAGCTTTATATTTACCATATAGAATTAAATCATCAGGAGCAATACCTGCTTGTTTCGCTATTTCGGTTATAGGCAGAATATTTGCGTTTTTTGCTATATCAGCGCTATTTGGCATAGTATTAAATATTAGGTTCTATTTTTGCTATAATTTCTTTAAAATTACAATCTTCAGGACTAAATTCAGGTCTTATACTTTTTATTGTTCTTTCTGTAAATTCTATGTTTCTAAGTTTACTAACAGGGTAAAATCTCCATCTGACATTAGGATCTATAAAGCCTGACCTTGTAAAGCCATCTAAAAACCAGGCACAAAGTATTAATCGGTCTGAATCTTTTTTTCGTCCAAGCATATAGGGCTCAACCAAACGAGTATGCCCCATAAAACTAAAGGTTATTACACTGCGTTCTTTGATTGCTTTTCTTAATAATTCTGTATTTTTTTTTGTATTAAAAAACATATTTTTCTGCGCAACAAAATTATAAAATTTTATGATACTCTGGCAAATCTTTTTTAGTATTATCAAAAAGTTCCATAAAGAGAATAAAATTCGGTATTACAATATAAGCAGGAATAAAAAACATAATTTTTTTTTGTTGTATATAGCTTTCTTTGAAGATGTAATACTGGTTTATCTTTTTTTATTTTCAAGTATTTACTGATTTTATTATCAGATAGAACAGCCCTAATTTTTTGAGCTCCACCCGTTACTTCAATTTGGTATTTGCTGTTTAATATTTCAAAAAGGGATTTGTTTTCAAAAGCCAGTGAAATAAAGCCTTTTAAATTAATATTTGGTAAATATGTAATATCATAAAAAACGGGCTTGTTTTTAACATATCTTATTCGTTCAAGTACTATACAACCTGCTTTTATTTCTTTCTGTGACAAATCAAAGAAAAATGGGAGCTTCCATTGCTCTTTATTAGGTACTCCTATTATTTTGGTTATAAGATTATTTTTGCCTATAGCAGTTGTAGTTCCCTGTATTGACAGGATACCTATTTCTTTAGCAGGGATGGTAACTATGCTACCCTTACCCTGCTGTTTTATGATATAACCGTCTTTAACAAGTAAATCTAAAGCAAGTCTGATTGTGGGACGGGTAAGTTTATGAAGTAAGCTTAGTTCGTTTTCGCTTGGCAATAAATCCCCTTCTTTATAAACTCCTTCTTTTATTTTATCCCGCAATAAAAGGTATAATTTGCGATATCTCGGTATATTCATCTTGCATTTTTATTTGGTTTACAAAAATATATTATTTTTATCAATTGGC
>JAGODS010000327.1 GCA_017998135.1 Bacteroidales bacterium | reverse complement strand
GAAATTGGGAAGCTGAAAAAGAAATTATAATACAAAATAATAAACAAAGTGAAAAAATTAGACCAGATTTAAGCGGATATATAAATAAAATTCAAATAGCTATAGAAATTCAAAGAAGTACTTATTCTGTAAAAAATATATGTAAAAAAATAATGAATTACAAGTTAAAAAACATAGCAATTTTATATATTATCCCTTTAAGAGATGAACTCGGAGATAAGCCTTTTAGACCAAGGTTATTTGAAAAATACTTACATTGTCTTTATTTCGGTAAAATTTATTATTGGAATAAAGGAAATGGCTCACAAGTCAAACCTGTTCATTATGATAAAGCATCAAGATATATTGAACAATCAGAATTTTATAATGAAAACACAGGCGAAATGGAATACCACGGCGGTTATAATTTAGCATATAAAACTATTAAAATTCCAATAAGTCATTCTTTAATTGATATATGTAATGAATTTGAAAAATATGATAGAAAAGAATTTAAACCTATTAAACATAAAATAAAAATTCCCGAATGTACTGTTTTTATTGATAAAATTAAACAGTGGTGGTCTAATAATATACCGAAAAAAAATGCCAATATAAAAGATATTAAGGTAATTTTACCTAATTATAATAATGAAGATGCTTTTGATGATGGTGAAGAAATTAATGATTATAACAATTCAGAAAATTCTATGGAAATTATTGAGGATAATCATAATATTGATGATATGCCTTATAATTATTCAAGCGAATTAAAAAATTACGATTTTGAAGATACTATAAACTTTAATAATAACAATTATTATAAAGAAGAAATTTTAGTCGGTTATAATGAAAAATACGAAAAATTAATTGAAAAGTTAAAAGTATATTATAATGAAAATGATTCTGAATATTCTATTATTAAAGATGCTTATATAGAGTTATCATTCGCTTGTCAAGAACTAATTTCAAAACCTTCACAGGAAAATAATTATCAAACAATAAAAGAAGTTAAAGATAACGTTATTTTAGCACTTAAAAAAATTTTCAACTATTTTATTAATAAAAACTCTTCAAAAGAAGAATATGATAAAATTAAAAATTTAAAATCTGTTTTATTTTCAAACAATGATTTAACCTCGTCAAATATTGATAAATTAATTGAAGAAAGCTTTTATCTTTGTAAAAAATTACATATAATAACTTGAGTTAATCTTATAATTTGATTAATTAATAACCTTCCTATAGGTTATATTATAGCCTTTTTATTTGGAAGTGGCGCTATTGAAGAAGTGGCACGCCTCAAAAATCAACATAATATTATCATTCGCCTTGTCAGTGTGGACGATATTGTGCCTATCGCCTACAAACCTTCTCTGCAATTATCCTTTTTAAGCAAAGACAGAGACAACAAAAACCTATTTGAGATAGAAATTAAAGCCCAAACCTAAAGTTCCTGCGGTATCGAATTCTTCGCCTGGGATTTCATCTAAAATTTTAATAACGGTTTTTACCCCGGAATTATAATAGATAAAATTGGAACTCAAACTCGCAGGTTCAAACCAGACTCACACTATATCGCTGTTAAAGTCATTGATAAAAAAGGTTTGGAAAACATTGAAGTTATTACTCACAAAATAAACGGAGGTACTTCAAAGCTATAAAATGCTTTTTCTTCATTTAATTTCAAATAGTTTCTTGCCTGTTAATTATTTTCTTTGTCTTTTTAAACTTAAACACGCCATAATTTAACTTTTCACCTTCATTTCAAATCTCATAAATAAACATCTATCCATAATATTGATTTTATACGAAAACATTTTTTTTATCTCTGTGTAACTCTGCGTCTTCTCAGAGTAACTCTGTGAAATAATTATAAAATCCCTGACTTTGAGCATGCACACTAATAAAAAAAACCTTGTTTATTCAAATTTTTATACTTTTGTAGTTTATTTATATCAAGATTTTATGAAAATAAAATTACTCGTATTATCTATTATTATTATATTTCCGCTTATAATCAAAGCTCAGATTATTGATACAAATAATATCAAACCTGAAGAAATACCCTCGCCTGAGATATTAAAGAAAATGGGCGTGGCTGACCCGCTTATCAAGAAAATAATGGATTATAAATTCAGAAGTATTAATAAAATTCAACCTGTTAAAACCGACACTACTAAAAAAACAACCAGATTTAAACCGATTATTAACCCCGACAGTGCCCTGTTTTCTATTGATACTACTCAGTTTATAACCTACCCGCCTGCTAATATTTACGGGCAGGACCTCTTCAGAAACAAAAATATCAATTTTTTTGAAAAAAGTTCGCGACAGAAAGCCCCTGATAATTATATCCTCGGCATTGGAGACGAGCTGAGCATCTCTATTTGGGGATTCGCCGAATATAACGAAACCTTCCAAATCAACGAAGACGGTTTTATCTCGCCAAAATATACAGGCAGAGTCTATCTTAAAGGACTCAAATTCGCTAACGCCAAATCTATACTCATTAAAAAGTTTAGCCAAATCACCGACCTTAAAAACTCAAATATTGATATTAATATCACATATTCAAGGATTATTAGAGTAAACATTGTCGGCGAAGTTTACAACCCCGGCTCTTATAACATTCCAGCTAATAATACCGCTTTCAACGCCCTCGTCGCTGCTGCAGGTCCTACTCAGATTGGCTCGGTCAGAAATATTTATATTAAACGAAATAATAAAATTATTGACTCCCTCGACGTTTACAAATTCCTCTACGAACCCGCAACTCAAAACGACATTTTCCTTGACAATAACGATTATATCATTGTTAAGCCCGCAGGCTCTACTGTTACTATAACAGGCGAAATTCAAAGACCCTACAAATATGAAATCAAACACAATGAATCTTTAACCTCTCTAATTAAATATTCTGGCGGTTTACTCGCTACTTCTTACGCTTCAAATATCCAGTTAAAAAGATACATTAATAATAAACTCGTACTACAAGATATAAACTTAGACAGCCTGCTCAAAAATAAAGTGGACTTCCGCCTGCAAAACGGCGATCTGATTTTCATTGGAAAACTGCCTAAAGATATTGATAATATTGTTTCTGTAACCGGCGCTATCAATATTCCTGGTACTTACGAATTCAAAACCGGAGATAAAGTCTATGATTTATTAAAGAAAGCTCAAGGCACTGCTATCAACGCCTATCTCTCTTTAGCTTACATTATCAGGCAAA
>JAGODS010000326.1 GCA_017998135.1 Bacteroidales bacterium | reverse complement strand
TTTTGAATTACTGACCAAAAAAAGTTATTAACAATTTGTTGATAACTAAATAGTTATATCAAAATTGTTTTGATGCGAATCTTATTTTGTTACATGGTTGCGGTTTGTAGAGTTTTTAGAGATGCCCATTATATAATCTCTAAAATTTCACTACTGAGTAGTTACAAAAAAAATTAATAAAAACTTCAATTTCTTCCCTCATTTTGGTCATTCATTCAACTTTTTTATAATTTCTACAATTCTGGGTGTAAAACACCAATTTACAGAAAAATAATAATTATAAATATCTATCTTATATTATGAAAGTATTATTGTTTATATCTGATTTTAAATGTGTATTTGTATATAAACACCAAGGAAAATCAGTAAAATAATTTTTATTAATATTACAACTCTTTTAATATTTCGTTAATAAAAATTTAATCTTAGGTTTATATGATTTTATTAAAATATTTATAATTTCGCTTCATTAATTTTTAATATTTATATTATGAACACACTTAACAAACAAGGATTTTGGATTTTATTATTATTTTTTTTATTTATTTTAGGTTCTGCTAACAGCCAGCAAAGAAAAGATATAAAGCTGCCTGATATTGAGGGATACAAAACCCTTAAATGTGATTTCCATATTCATACTATATTCTCTGACGCGCTGGTATGGCCTACTATACGTGTAGAGGAAGCATACAGGGAAGGGCTTGACGCTATTGCCATCACTGACCACGTAGAATATAAACCTTATAAAAAATATGTTGATACTTCTGATTTAAACATCTCATATAATATTGCCAAAAGTCGCGCCGATTATTATGGACTTATTATCATCAAAGGCGCCGAGATAACCCGTAACCTTCCGCTCGGCCATAGTAATGCTCTTTTCCTTAATGATATTAACCCGCTTAAGGAGGGCTATCCAAATATGCCATCTCAAAACACAGATGCATACAAAGCTGCAAACAAGCAGGGAGCTTATATATTCTGGAACCATCCCGGCTTTATGCGTCCAGATAATATAGGACAGTGGACTGACGCCCAGGAAACACTCTATAAAGAAGGTTTTATTAAAGGAATTGAAGTAGTTAATGGAAAAACCTTTTACCCCGAAGGTTTACGCTTTGCAAAAGAGAAAAACCTTACTTTTTTTGGTAATACCGATATACACAATCCTATTACCTTTAATTATAACTTTAATATTGGACAACATCGCACAATGACCCTCGTCTTTGCCAAAGATAAAACACAGGAAGCTATCAAAGAAGCCTTACTGGCTGGTAGAACTGCTGTCTATTTTGGCGACACACTCTTCGGAAATGATAAATATCTTAAACAAATATTTTATAACTCTGTTAAACAAAGCCAAAATGATATTAAACTTAAAGGCAAAGGAAAAGTTGTCATATTGATAAGCAATAACTCAGACCTATCCTATTATCTTAAAAGAGTTGATAATGAAGACATAAATATTCCAGGCTCTTTATATTTGCCTGCCGGCAAATCTGTTATTATGTCCGTCAGCTCAAAAATCACAGACAAAGACTGGTCAAAAAATATCAAAGCTTCCTATCAGGTAACTAACCTTATCAATGGTCCTGATGAATACACTAATATTGATTTCCCAATTAAAATTGAATATAAAAAAGAATAACTTATACTATTTCCCCGAATAGAGTGGCAGAACTGCAGCGTTTTACTAAAACCTCGCAATAGTCGCCTATTTTCAATATTTGCTTTAAACTATTGTCTTTAGACTGTGGACTATTGACAATGAAATTGGGACTGTTATCTTTGGACTGTGAACTGTGGACTGGAACCGGAAAAACAACTACTTTATTCTGCGAGTTTCTGCCTGTAAAGAAATCCTTAGAGCGTTTTGAGTAATTTTCAATGAGAACAGAGAATGTTTTGCCTATATCTCTACGATTACCTGACAGAGAAAGCTTTTGCTGTAAGGCAATTATTTCTTCCAGCCTGCGTGTCTTAATTTCATCGGGCACATCATCTTTATATTTGTTAGCGGCGAAAGTATCAGGACGTTCTGAATATTTAAACATAAAAGCGTAATCATAGCCGACTCTTTCCATCAGGGAGAGCGTATCATTGTGAGCCTCTTCGGTTTCGCCGCAAAAACCAACTATTATATCAGTTGACAAAGAGCAGGAAGGTATATATTTTTTAATTAATTCAATCTTTTCAAGGTAATCTTTTCTTGTATAACCCCTGTTCATTCTTTTAAGTATGAAATCATTACCCGACTGAATCGGTAGATGTATAGACCTGCATATATTATCATTTTCAGAAATAACCCTAATAAGTCTCTCTGAAATATCTTTCGGATGCGAAGTAGTAAACCTTAATCTCAACAAAGGACTTATAACTGCAAGCTTTTCAAGCAGTAAGACGAAATCTGTATTAGTTCCCTCAAATAAAGAATTATAAGAATTAACATTCTGCCCGAGTAATGTTATTTCCTTAAATCCCTGATCAAAAAGCTTCTTAGCTTCATCAATAATAGAATGTGCGTCCCTGCTTCTTTCCCGCCCACGGGTATAGGGGACAACACAATAAGAACAAAAATTATTACACCCCCGCATTATAGGAATAAATGCCGAAACCTTATTATTACTATAATGCATAGGATTAATATTGGAATAGGTCTCCTCTTCTGACAAGTAAGTATCAACGGCAAGTTTACCTTCAGCAGCCTCCCTGATAAGTAGTGGTAGTTTGCGGTAGGAATCCGGTCCTGCAATAATATCAACTATTATATGCTCCTCGGCAAGTTTTTCTTTAAGTCTTTCTGCCATACAACCAATAACAGCTATAAGAAGCTGAGGTTTTTTCTTTTTCATAGCTTTCAGCTCGCTTAACCGCTTTGCAACTCTCTGCTCGGCATTATCACGTACCGAACAGGTATTTATAAAGTAAATATCTGTTTCGCTTTTATCCTTTGTAAACTGAAATCTATCTGCAGCAAGTAAAGAAGCAACAATCTCACTATCTGCAAAATTCATCTGGCAACCAAAGGTTTCAATAAAAAAATATTTTAAATCTGGCATTTTTAATAAAAAAGCGAAAATAAAGGAAATTTATGACTCTAATATTTTAATTATTCTATAAACTATATAAATTTATACATTTTATTTTTTATTTTAATCCCTATTAGGCAAAGTATCAACACTTCTCCTATTTCATTAATTTTATTCATTTTCTGCCTTTCGTAATTA
>JAGODS010000325.1 GCA_017998135.1 Bacteroidales bacterium | reverse complement strand
AAAAACCCCGAAGGGGTGAAAGGATGGTAGAATTTTTAATTTTTGAAAGCCAACCAAAAAACCCCCGAAGGGGTAAAAGGATGGTAGAATTTATAATTTTTGAAAGCCAACCAAAAAACCCCGAAGGGGTAAAAGGATGGTAGGGATGGTATTGATAATATGATTATTTTTTATTATAAAAATTCATTGTTCTTTCTATGCCTGATAAAATAAAACTTTTTACAGTTTCAACAGCAAAAGGAATAATTTTATTAAAAACAGGCAGCTCTTCATCTTTAAAATTACTTAATACATAAGCAGCCTGCTCTCCCTTATAGAAGTCATTGCCTATACCAATACGCAGACGAGGAAAGTCTTTACTGTTTAATAATTCAGTTATATCAATAAGACCGTTGTGTCCGCCGTCGCTGCCTGAACTTTTTAGTCTCAGTTTGCCTAAAGGAAGCGCAATGTCGTCAACTATTACTAATAGATTCTTTAAATCTATAGTTTCTTTTTGCAACCAATAACGCACAGCTTTACCACTTAAATTCATATAAGTAGTGGGCTTGATTAATATGATTTTATGTCGTTTAAGGCTAAAACTTGCTATATTTGCATATCTGCCAGGACTGAAACAGCATTCAGCTTCCTTTGCCAGTGCATCGGCAATCATATAACCTGCATTATGCCTTGTATTAGCATACTCACTACCGGGATTACCCAGCCCTGTTATAAGATATTTCATTATTTTTATTGCCGGAAAGCTAAAACCGAGAAAAAATGTTTCACATCTTAAAAAAAGATGTGAAACATTAAATATTAAGCTTTGCCTTTTTTGTCTTTTTCAGGAGCTTTTTCAGCAGCAGGAGCGGCAGCAGCAGCAGCAGCGCCTTCAGCAGCAACTTCACCTTCTTTAGGTGCAACGACTTCTTCAACGACAGTCCTTGCTGTTCGGACACCAACTACAAGCGAAGAGGGAATTTCAACGATTTCAACATTATCAATTTTAATATCGCTTATTCTGATAGATTCGCCTACTTCCAGATTGCTAATATCAATAGTGATATTGTCAGGTAAATGGGCAGCCATTGCTTTAATTTTGGCTTTTTTCATCTTCTTAACTAATACTCCGCCTTTAAGAACTCCGATAGAAGAGCCTGTGAAAAGTAAAGGTATTTTTATTGTTACCTTTTTGTCAGGTATTAATTCATAAAAATCAATATGATTAACATTGTCGGTAGTAGGATGATATTGAACATCCTGAATAGTGGTATCATACTCAACGCCATCGATATTGATTTTAACAATAAATACTTCTGGAGTATCAATAACCTTGTTAAAAGCAAGTTCATCAACGCTGAAATGAATTACCTCTTTACCACCGTATAATACACATGGTATCATACCTGTTTTTCTGAGCAGTTTAGAGTCTTTTCTTCCAAATTTGCTGCGTTTACTACCTTTTAAATTAACAGATTTCATAAATAAAAAATGATTAAGTGATTAAAATTATAATTATGTATATGTGTTTAATGTGTAATGTGTGCTGATAGATTCGTTGTTGTGTACTCTTGAGATTACATCTGCAAAAAGATCTGCACAGGAAATAACAGTTATTTTGCTTTTGGGTTGGTTTGCTTTCAGAGGAATAGTGTCGCTAACAATAAGTTCTGTTAAAAGTGATTTTTCTATGTTTTGATATGCTTGTCCTGATAAAAGCGGGTGTGAGCAAATAGCTCTTACACTGGCAGCACCATTTTCTATCATTACCTCAGCCGCTTTAACTAAGGTACCGCCTGTATCTATAATGTCATCAACTATGATTACATTTTTATTATTAACATCTCCAACAAGCAGGAGTTTATCTATTTTATTAGCTTCTTTTCGTGATTTGTAGCACATCACAAAATCGCATTTGAGATGATTGGCATAAGCTGCCGCTCTTTTTGTGCCTCCGGTATCGGGCGACGCCATTACTATATTGTCAAGTTTCAGATTTTGAATGTATGGTATAAAAAAAGAAGAAGCGAAAAGATGATCAACAGGTATGTCAAAAAAGCCCTGTATCTGATCTGCGTGTAAGTCCATAGTTATCACCCTGTCCACTCCCGCTGCTTTGAGCAGATTTACTACAAGTTTAGCGCCTATAGCTACACGAGGTTTATCTTTCCTATCCTGTCTGGCAAAGGCAAGATAGGGAATTACTCCTATTATTGATTTGGCAGATGCTCTTTTGGCTGCATCAATCATAAGCAATAATTCAAACAAATTTTCAGTAGGCATAAAAGTGGACTGTATAATGAAAACTTCATTGCCTCTCACAGTCTCCTCATAAGATACCTGAAACTCTCCATCGCTGAAATTTGTTAATTTTATTATGCCGAGAGATTTTCCATAGCTCTTCGCTATTTTATCTGCCAGATAACTGCTTGCTTTTCCGGTTACTATTTTAACCAAACTTGATGACATTTTTATTATTTTTGAACTGCAAAATTAGTATATTTTTACTAAGACTGATTAAATTCTTAAAAAAAACTTCATATTTTTGCAAAAAGATATTATTGAATAAAATGAAAAAAATTATATTATTATTAATCATTATCTCTTTTATTTTCAGTTGTAAAAACAATACTAAAATTAAAGATAATGAATTTCAGATTAAAGCAAGAATTAATGGTTGTGATGCTTGTATGCTCTACCTTGAGGAAGTTGGCATAGGGAAATCTGTACTGATTGATTCTAATAAAGCTAATTCTCAGGGCGAAGTCAGTTTTGTATCCAAAATTTCTATTGCAGGTCTTTATGATTTGAAACTTAATAAAAATAATTTTATAAGGTTGCTGATTGATAAAGGCGAAATTATTGAATTAACCGCTAACGCTAAACAAATGTCTAAAAATTATGAGGTAAAAGGTTCTGCAGGGTCTTTACTTCTAAAGAATTTATACGATAAATATTTTAGTTCGCTTGCTGTCATTGACTCGCTAACAGCTTTATATAATAAAAATAAACTAAGTCCCGATTTTCTTAAAATTAAAAATTCTATTGACTCCTCCTATAAATTTCTTATTATTGATTATAAGAATTTTATACGCAAATTTGTTAGCGATAATGATACCTCTCTAAGTTCTTTAATTGCTATTTATCAGAAATTAGGTAGTATAAATATACTACATCTTGCTGATACTAATGATTTTAAATATTTTGAAAAACTTGATAAAAGTCTTATATCAAAATATCCTGATAATATT
>JAGODS010000324.1 GCA_017998135.1 Bacteroidales bacterium | reverse complement strand
CTTTGGAACCATATCTAAAACCTTTAAGAAATATTAAAATCCTCAGAAATATTAAAACTTTTATTTCTAAAAAATAAAAATGCTCTTATTTTTAACTTTGTGAATCATCCTAACAAATAGCAAAATGCAAACTCCTTATTTTTCAATTATTACCCCTGCTTATAATCGCGCTGCTTTTCTTCCCGAAACTATCCGTAGTGTATTGCAACAGTCTTTTGAAAATTGGGAATATATCATTATTGACGACGATTCAAAAGATAATACTGCAGAAATTCTTGCCTCCTACTCAGACCCAAGAATTATAAGAATCAAAAATGACACTAACCTTGAGCGAGGTGCTTCACGTAATAAAGGAATAGCAACTGCAAAAGGAAAATATATTTGTTTTTTAGATAGTGATGATGCATTTTTCCCAAATCATCTTAAGGTTCTCTTTGATAATATTCAAATCAGACAGGAGCCTATTGCTCTTTTATACACAACAAGTTTTCAACGAATTAATAATGGACCTATCCATAAAAGAGAATTCGTTCCTTTTGATGAAAAAAACAAATATGCATACATTATGCATTATACTTTTAATCATAATTGTGTTTGCGTACATAAAGAAATATTTAATCACTTTAAATACGATCCTACTATTCCAGGATTGGAAGATATTGATTTATGGTTGCATATAGCAACCAAATTTCCTATTTATCAAATTAATGAATATACTAATCTTTTAAATTTCCATCAGGGCTCTTATACTCACGGTGATTATGAACGATTTACAAAAGAACTTAGAAATTTTAATTATATATTTAATAAACCTGAATTTAAGGGATTATTGCCACGCTCAAAAAAAAATCGTTTACTCAGTATGTGTCATTATCATCTTGCTCACCGCTATCAGTCCGAAAACAAAGTTTTTCTAATGTATAAATCAATTTTTAAATCTTTTTTCTTTTATCCTTTAGGATATAATGGAAGAACAAATAAACCTCTTTTTGTTATGGCAGTTTACGGATTACCACTTTTCGGATTTTTGCTCAAATCCTTATACAGTATTTTCAAAAAATAAAAATGGACAAACAGCCCTTTTTTAGTATCATCCTTCCTACTTACAATCGCTCAAGTTTTATTTCTAAAGCTATTAATAGTGTTATTCAACAAAGTTACTCTAACTGGGAACTTATTATTGTTGACGATGAATCAATAGATGATACTGCCTTAGTTGTCAAACCTTTTCTTTCTGATAAAATTAAATACTTCTATAAAAAAAATGAAGAGCGTTCTGCTGCCCGTAATTACGGAATAAATTTATCAAAAGGTCAATTTATCTGTTTCCTTGATAGTGACGATTATTACCTTAATAATCACCTTGAAGAATTTTATAAAATTATTAAAAGCAACAACTTTTTAGCCGCTCTTTATTATTGCAATACTTATGAGGATAATAAAGGCGAATTAATTCCTATTCCTGAAAATAATACTCAGGGTATTAATATTATTGATACTATTATTCAATTTAACCTCGGCTGTCCAAGAACCTCTTTACACAGAGACATTCTAATTAAACATAAGTTCAATGAAAAAATAAATATTGGGGAAGATACTGATTTATGGATTAGAGTTCTTAAAAAATATCCTTTAATTTACAATTCTGTTTATACTGTTGTTTATCTTGCCCATCCTGACAGAACAGTTGAAATTTCAAATAAAAAAAGCATTCTTCAACATATATCTAATATAAATAGATTTATTAAAGAAGATATTGATAAATATATATCTATCAGAACACAAAAAAAAATAAAAAGCGAAGCTTATTATACTCTTGCTAAATATTATATATTAAAAAAAAATTCTCTAAGAGCTATTTATAATCTTATTTATGCTGTTATAATTTACCCCTCATATAGATTAAAAGAAAAGGTTTATTTAATTTTATCAATGACCCCTATCGCTAAAAATCTTCTTACAATCAAGAAAAAAATTTAAATATGAATCTTAAAATAATGCATATAATACCAAGCCTTGCTAAAGGAGGTGCTGAAAGACTTGTTTTGGATATATGTAATTCTCTTAACACACGTGATGATTGTACTATTAAATTAGTAACTTTAAACGATATAAATGAATATATTTTTTTAAGTAAAAATATTGATATTGTAAATTGCAAATCTCAATTTAAATTATCTTTTTTTGGAAAACATTCTATTAATATTGATAACTTTATTAAAATTGTAAATAATTTTAAACCAGATATTATTCATTCTCATCTTTATGAAGCTGAATTAGTGAGCAGAGAACATATCTTTAAATCAATTGCTTATATTACTCATTTACACGATAATATTAAAGAATTAGCTCCTGCTTCCACTAAACTTTTAACCTCTAAAACAATCTTTACTCGTTTTTATGAAAAACAAAGATTACTAAAAAAATATATTTCTTGTAATAATAATTTTATCGCTATATCTGAAGATGTTAAAAAGTATGCTTTTAATGCTCTTCCTAAAAAGCTTCATAATATCTTTCTTTTACATAACGCTATTGACTTTAAAAGGTTTAACAGAAATATATCAGAAAAAATAAATTCATTTAATGAACTTAGACTGGTTACTATTGGAAGTTTAGTTGATAAAAAAAATCAAATATTCCTTGTTAATTCGTGTAAAATATTAAAAAATTATGGAATAAATTTTAAATTAAATATTTTGGGCGACGGCCCTAATTATGAAATAATTAAAAACCGAATTATTGAATTAGATTTAACTGATAATATTTTTTTACAGGGTAAAGTTAATAATGTTGAAGATTATCTTTTTAATAGTGATTTTTATGTTCATTCCGCAATTTATGAACCTTTTGGATTAGTATTGATTGAAGCTATGGCTACTGGTTTACCTTGTATAACTTTAGATGGTAAAGGAAACAGGGATATAATTATTAATGATTTTAATGGTTTCTTACTTAATAACAATATTGACTATAAATCTTTTGCGGAAAAAATTCTTTATTATTGGCAAAATAGAGAAAGTTATAAAATTATGTCAAAAAATGCTATAATATTTGCAAAAAAATATAATATAAATATTTATTGCGATAATTTAATGAAAATTTACAAAAAAATATTGAAATTCAGAACTCCTGACCTGTTACTTACAATCAATATTTTACAAATAGGTTTCTCGCAAGCACAATTGTCTTAATTTTGCTGGATTTAAAATTAGACAATATGCAGATGCAGATGCCAATATATCC
>JAGODS010000323.1 GCA_017998135.1 Bacteroidales bacterium | reverse complement strand
GTCAACACGTTCATCAGCATAAAATCCCCTCATATCAAAAACAAACCCATACCCATACTTAACTTTCATCTCTAATCCAATTAATGCAGATATATAACTACGGCAATGGATTATATTATATTTAAAGTTTTTAATAAGTTTTAATAGTGTTTTTCTTATTTTTAAAATATCATAAATAGTAGATAAAACAGGTGGCTTAGAAGTATAATTTAAAGGTATCCATTTTATATTATTATCATTAAGAAGCTTTTCTATATCTTTTTTATAGGTATTAAATCTTTGTTTTTTCTCACAACTTATTAGAGTTATTAAATGCCCTTTATGACTTAAACCAATAAGATAGGGAATAACCTGAGATTGCCCCAAAGGATCTGTCATACCGTCGTAAGAAATATAGATAACATTCATCTTATAAAATTAAATTGCGAAATTATATTAATTTTGCGACAATGTTTTCTTAAACAAATGGAATTAGATTATTCGTTTTATTTAAATTTTCTTGATTACCTCCTTCTGCCTGCCTACTTAGGGTTGTTATATTTTCTTGCCCGAAAGACAAGAGATAAATATATTGCTCAACATTCATATTACAAATATTATATTCCCGGACTTTTTTTAAAAATTTTAGGCGGAATTGCATTTTCTTTGGTTTATATATTTTACTACGGAGGTGGAGACGCTTTATCTTATTTTCAGGGTGGAAGAGCAATAAGTAAAATGCTTTTTAAAAACCCAGCCGTTTGTTTTTCATTGCTTTTAGGAAACAGAACTGATGAAAACTGGTCTTGGTTTGATGCAAATACAGGTTTCCCTATTGTAGAAATGTACCAATTAAAAGCTGACTCTTTTGCTGTAAGTAGGTTCTCAGCACCCTTTCTTTTTCTTGGTTTTAATGCTTTTTTAGTCGGTGTTGCTTTATTAGATTATTTCCTATATAAATTTATTTTTAAGTTTTTTTCAATGTATTGTGATGTATATCCCAAAATGGAAAAACAACTTGCGATCTCTATACTTTATGTTCCTTCAATTATTTTCTGGGGTTCCGGATTTATGAAAGATACTTATACAATGGCAGCAGCTCTTTATTTTACTTATAACGTATATATGGCTTTTATTAAGAAAGAAAAAATAAGAACAAATATTATAGCCATCATTATAAATGCTTTTATAATGATTACATTAAAACCTTATGTTTTAGTTGCTTTATTACCTGCAACACTACTATGGATTTCTCATAACAGGTTAAAAAACATGCAAAATGCTACTGCGCGTGTACTAGCTGCTCCTTTTATTATTACTCTTGGAATCGGATTTAGTTCATTATTACTTTCAATACTTGGAGGTTCATTAGGGACTTATGGTTCTATTGATACAATACTCATAAAAGCTAAAGTAACCCAACAGGACTTAATCCGTTCAGAACAATATGGAGAGCATTATTTTGACATTGGAGAATTTGACCCAACAATACAGGGTGTACTTAGTAAAGCTCCCCAAGCTATTAATGCTGGTTTATTTCGTCCTTATTTATGGGAAGTAGGTAGCTTTGTTATGCTTTTTGCAGGTATGGAGAATCTAATAATGCTTCTGGTAACTATCTATATATTAATAAGAGTTGGACCTTTTAAAACACTTGGTTTTATAGGAAGTGAACCGTTACTTTTATTTTCTATAAGTTTTGCTTTAGTAATGGCTTTTGCAGTTGGACTTACAGCAGCAAATTTCGGCGCTCTGGTTAGATACAAAATTCCGTTAATTCCATATTATGTTGCTACTTTATTTATATTATATTATAATAAAGTTAAAGCTACAAATACTTAATTTATTTTCATTAATTTTCGCTTAACGAAAGAATTATTTGAAGTTATTGTCAGATAATAAAGACCATTTGACAAAGTTTCTAAATCTTTTAACAAAATATAAGTATAACCTTTTAATTTATATACATTATTAGTATTATAGACTTTTTTTCCATTAATATCATATATATCTATTACAACTTCCGAACTATCATAAGAATGAATAATAATGCTTATATTTTCAGAAAATGGGTTAGGTGAAATCATAAAGTTATCCATATTAATATTAATCTCTTTTCCGCTTAATATCTTAAATGCAGCGGCAAAATTTACAATTCCATAACCATAATTAAAATCAGGATTAAAAGCTTTACTTGCTGATTCTTTTAACGCTTTATTTATTTCAACATTTGTTTTATCAGGAAAAGCTTGCATCAGACAGGCAACACCCGCAGCTAAAATTGGGGAAGAAAATGAAGTGCCATTTACACTAATTATATCATTATTATAGTTAGAAGCAGCAACCCCTAAGCCTGGTGCAACTAAATCAGGCTTTATTCTTCCGTCAAAAGTTGGTCCTACAGAACTAAAGCTTGCCAACCTCCTTTTTAAATCAATTGCTCCAACCGAAACTACTCCTTGGGCATCAGCCGGGGCTCCAATATATTTCCACTCATAAGCACCTGAATTACCGGCACTATTAACTACAAAAAGTCCTTTAGCAACAGCAATGTCGGCAGCTTTTGATATTCTCGCAGTTTTTCCATCCATATCTTTATATTTATAACTTTGAGTGCTGTCATCAAAAACTGTATAACCAAGAGATGAATTAATTATATCCGCACCAATACTATCTGCATATTCTGCAGCTGCTATCCAATTATCCTCTTCTACTATAAATTCTGATAAAGCGTTTTCTGTTCTTAAAAGCCAGTAATTAGAACAAGGAGCAGCTCCGTAATAAATTCCTGGTATATTGCCACCCATTACGGATAAAACCATTGTTCCATGTAAAGAACTATTAAATACTGTTTTTCCGACATCATCAAAATCTTTAAACCCTTTAATCCTGTTTCTTTGAAATAAAGAATCAAAAATCTGGAGTTTATCAGCATTAATATATCCTGCATCTAACACTGCTATATCAACTCCGGTTCCTTTAAATCCGCAATTATGTAAATAGTCTATACCTATAACATTATTTTGTTCAAAACTATATCCAAAATTTTGATTTTCTTCAATTATTATTTGTGTAGAATTTATTTTTGATAATCCTTTATATTTTTCACTCCCCTGTTTTATTGATTCAAAATCTACATTCAAATCCTTATTACTATATTTTTTATTTTTTTTTAATATTAATGAATAATCATAAACTTTTTCAACTTTTGAAACAAAATTGAAAGTATTAATTTTTGAAATTGATATAGAATCAGCTCCTTTAATTA
>JAGODS010000322.1 GCA_017998135.1 Bacteroidales bacterium | reverse complement strand
TTTGATTGTTTTTATTATTATTTCTTGTAAATCAAATAATAAAAATGTTATAATAAAAGAAAAATGGAGCAAAGGAAATCCTAAATTAATAGTAGAATGGGTTAATGAGGCTGATAAATCTTATTAACAGACCGAATATTATGAAAATAAAGCAATAAAAAGCCGTTGTTTTTATAAAGCAGGTAAACTTGACGGTACTGCCAAATTTTTTGATGAAGAAGGTTTTTTGATTAATGAAAAAATATACAGGGAAGGTATTTTAAAAACAGAATATAATTATAAGAACGGAAAGTTAGATGGTTCTGAAAAACTTTTTCATAGCAACGGACAATTATGGACAGAAAGATTATATAAAAACGGTTTATTATGGGATGTTGTTTCAAATTATGATTCTACAGGTAAAGCGATGGACCCTGGTACTCTTAAAGAAGGCTATGGAATAATTAAACTATATGATGCCAAAGGAAAACTGCTTGAAATAATGAAATACAGAGAGGGTAAATTTATAAGCAGACAGCAGGCAAATGATTCGATAAAATAATGCTGTATGCTGAATATTAATTTGACAATTTGATAATTTGTATATTATTGAATTATAACCATCACTGTTGACCTTATAACTGAAATGATACGATATTATAAATATTATATAATTTTTGTATTTTTTTTAATTACAGGCTTTTCTTATAGCCAAAAAGTCGGAGTAGTATTGAGCGGGGGCGGTGCGAAAGGTTTAGCCCATATAGGTGTTTTAAAAGCATTGGAAGATAATAATATTCCCATTGACTATATTGCAGGTACTTCTATAGGAGCTATCATCGGAGGACTATACGCAAGCGGCTTTTCGCCCGACAGCATAAAAAATATTTTTTTAAGCAGTGATCTTATCAAATGGATTGAAGGTAAAATTGATGAGAAATACGTTTATTATTATATGAAACCGCAAATAAATGCTTCTATGGTTACTGTTAAATTCTCTTATGATTCTGTATTAAGTTATAACTTACCTACTAATATTATTCGTACCGACCAACTTGATATAGCATTTTTAGAATTATTCTCTCCGGCGAGTTCTGTAAGTGCAAATAATTTTGACAGTTTATATATACCTTTCAGATGTGTAGCCGCAGATATTTATGAAAACAAGCCTATTGTGTTTCGCAAAGGCGATTTATCTTCCGCTGTGCGTGCTTCTATGACCTATCCTTTCTATTTTAAACCAATCAGATATAATAATAAATTATTATTTGACGGCGGACTTTATAACAATTTCCCTTCAGATATAGTAATAGAAGATTTTGATCCGGACATAATCATAGGCAGCCAGGTAGCCAGAAATGAAGCGCCTCCCGATGAAAATGATATTCTCTCGCAAATTTACAATATGTTGATGAATAAAACCGAATATGATGTTCGTTGCCCCGGTAGCGGTGTTCTTATTCGTCCTGATGTTCCTCGTGTTGGTGTTGTTAATTTTAGTCGCAGACAGGAATTTATTGATAGCGGTTATGTTGCGGCTTCAAGAAAAATTAAAGAAATTAAAGAGTTTGTTACAAGAACGCTTTCTGATTCAGAGCGCATATCCTTACGCCAATCTTTCTCTAATAAAAAACCTAAGTTAAATATTGAAAAAATAACTATAAACGGTCTTAACAAATACCAAAAAATATATATAAAAAGACAATTGACTGATAAAAGACAGCTTATAAGCCTTAATGATTTTAAGAAATATTATTTCAAATTGCTTTCTTCTGATAAAATTGAAAATATAACTCCTCTCTTGATTTATAATAAAAGCAACGGAAATTACAATATGTTTCTTGACGTAAAAAAACAGAAAAATTTTGTAGCTCAATTTGGTGGAAATATTAGTTCCAGTCCCATTAACGAGGCATTTATAGGTTTACAGTATAATTATCTTGCTAAAAATGCTTTTAATGCTTCTATAAATTCATATTTCGGTAAGTTTTATAGTTCTGTGCGTGCTGCTGCAAGAATTGATTATTCCTATAATATTCCATTTTATATTCAAGGTTCTTTTTCAACAAACCAATGGGATTATTTCAAGACAAGTTCTAATTTTTTTGAAGATAAAACACCGTCTTATCTTATTCAAAACGAAACCAATACTATTATAAATATCGGTATCCCTGTCGGAAATCCTGGTAAACTTGAGGCAGGTACTGCCATTGCGCATCTCAGAAATGATTATTACCAGTCTAATTATTTTACCCGCAACGATGTTACTGATAAAACAAATTTTGACCTTATTTCTTACAATATTTCTTATGACAGAAACACTTTAAAAACCAAACAATTCAATAACTATGGGACTAAGCTAACGATAGATTTTAGAAATGTTATAGGGACTGAAAAACTTGAACCTGGAACTACTTCGACAAACAAGGATATTTATAAAGATAATCATAATTGGTATCAATTCAGGTTAAACTACGAAAATTACTTTAAACAATTAGGCTCGCTAAAATTAGGTATATACACTGAGCTAAACGCTTCAACTCAGAAATTATTCGGTAATTTTACATCAAGTGTCCTCTGTTCCCCTGCTTTTGAGCCTATACCTGAAAGCAAGACCCTGTTTAATCCGTGTTTCAGAGCTTATAATTATGGTGCGTTCGGTTTGAAAAACATATTTATGATTAGCAAAAGTTTTGATTTTAGAATTGAAGGATATATCTTCCAACCTTATCGTGAAATACAAAAAAGAGTAGATATGAGCGCCGCTTTTGGGAAAACCTTTGATAAACGCTATTTTATTGGTTCCTCTGCATTTGTTTTTCATACTCCTATAGGACCGGCAAGCTTATGCTTCAATTATTATGATAAATATGATAAAAATGAAAATAATTTCTCTTTTATATTTTGCTTTGGTTATGTTATTTTTAATCAGAGAGCTATTTATTAACATTTTTGCTTTAATAGTTTTTCTTTTGCCCCTCTGTCAATCATTCTGACAAAATCTGGGAAAATATTATCAACTAAATTTTTAAAATAATAACTATATATACCCAATAACCAATACAAAGTAACAAGTACTAAGTACCAATTAATATCTTTTTATAACTTTGCACAAATTTTCACATTAGGGCATCTCTAAATACTAATTTTTTAACACAAAGAGCACAAAGGACTACCACTAAGAACACAATAAAATCAAGACTTTGTGAACTTTGATTTATCTTTGTGAACTTTGTGGTTAAGTGTTTTATAGAGTTATTAGAGATGTCC
>JAGODS010000321.1 GCA_017998135.1 Bacteroidales bacterium | reverse complement strand
AAAAAACAGGTGATGGGTAGAGTAAGACCTTTTGTAGAGGCAGGCGTGCCTGTTACCAATTATGGTATGACTATCGCTTACCTTCACGGCATTTATAACAGGGCTGTCGCTCCTTTTACAAAAAGCGAAAATATTGATTACTTATAAAGTATTACAAGAGATTATTTTAGAATCTTTTCTGAAGCAATTTCTTCAATTTTACCTTTAATTTCTCCGGTATTTATACCCGAAAAAGTAAAATTATTATCCATTATACTTATTTCAATGTTGCCGTCAGTAGAAACAAGATAAATTATATGGTCTTCGGGACTGCGGTAAGAAACAATAAAACAAGACCAGATTTCTGACAAATAGTGACTGGTTTGTATATCTATATTAAGTTCAAAATTTTTATTTTTCGGGATAGAAATTATCTGGTTACAATTCCAGCTATTTCCCCAGAAAGTATTTAATAAGGTGAATTGGATTTTAATATTGACATAATCCGCAGGATTCTGCAACTTGTTTTTAAACCGTGCATAAACCTTTTCCCTTTGAGCATTCAGCTTGTCTATATTAAAAGGGAGTGGATTATTATTATCAAAAAAGTCAGGCATTCTATGGATATTTTTAAAACACAAAATTATATAATAGTTAAGTTCAATTTATATTATACGTAAAATATTTATTAACAGTTTTGAAAAAATGTAATTAATTATTAATAAATTTATAAATAAACCCGGTGTTAAATGAAAAACAATGATTTTTTGTTTCATCAATAAACTGTTCCCCGTATATGATTTTAGGTTTGTCGTAAATGCTTGAAAGTCCGATTGAATTGATATAATATGTAATAAAGTCAATATTTCTATAGAGTTTAAAACCCAAACCGCCGCCAAAAGAACAACCGAAATCAAAGTCTTTAAACTTTTCTTTATCGGGATTTTCAATTATTTTACTATAATACATTCCAAAGAGAATATTAATAAAAAATCTCTTACCGCGTTTATATTTAAAATATAGGGGTAAGGTCAGGTATTCAAGGTCAAAATCCTTATCTCCTTTTAACTCATAAATCAAGCCGCTTTGTATTGCCATATTGGAATAAACAGGCGTATATTCAATGTTAAATTTCAAATTATATCTTTCGGTATTCTCAAAATCTTCAAATAAAACAAGCTTATTATAAAAAAAGTTAGATTTGCCTTGTCCTGTATTAATTCCTATAGACCAATATTGAGAATAGCAGTAGCTGGTGATTAAAATAAAGAATAAAATCAGGTACAAGGAAGCTAATGATTTATAAATTACATTTTTTTTGTAATGTATTTTGTTCATATATAAAATTTGAACAGATAAAATATTTATTCCTGAAAGGATGGAATTGCAGCTAAAAGGGTTTTGGTGTATTCTGATTGAGGATTTTGATAAATATTATTTGTAAAACCCGATTCAACTATTCTCCCGTTTTGCATTATAACTATCCTGTCTGAAATATATTTAACAACAGAAAGGTCGTGAGATATAAAAATATTTGTGAAGTTAAATTCTTCTTTAAGCCTGTTAAGTAAGTTTAAAACCTGAGCTTGAATTGAGACATCCAGAGCGGACACAGATTCATCGCAGACAATGAATTTAGGGTTAAGAGCCAAAGCCCTTGCAATACAAATTCGTTGTCTCTGACCGCCTGAAAATTCATAAGGATATTTGTTGAAATGAGTTGTATTAAGACCTACTTTTTCAAGTATTTCCATTGCCCTGTATTTTCTGTCTTTTTCATTTGAAAAAATATTATGAATTTTCATAGGTTCTGTAATAGCTTTACCTATTGAGATATGCGGGTTAAGCGATGAGTAAGGGTCCTGGAATATGATTTGCATATCTTTTCTAAGTTTCCTAAGTTGTTTATCAGACAGTTTGGCAATATCTGTATTGTTAAATATTATTTTTCCTTCATCAGGTTTAATAAGTCTGAGTATGGTTCTTCCGAGAGTAGTCTTTCCGCAGCCAGATTCACCAACTAATCCAAGTGTTTCGCCGGGATAAACATCAAGGCTCACATTATCTAAGGCTTTGACATAATCTTTAGTTTTGTTAAGAAAACCTCCGAATATAGGGAAATAATTTTTAATATTAATTATCCTGAGTATGGGCTCTTTTGAATAAACAGGAGATTTTTTTGCCTTGCGTTCTGAAATATCGTCTGTAATAACAGTGTTTTTCTCAATAATATTACCCTTTTCATCAATTTCCATAAAATCGCTGATAGTGGGTAAAATACGTTTAGTGGTTTTAAGTGAAGGTCGGCAAGCTAATAAGCCTTTTGTATATGGATGTTTGGGATGGCTAACAATGTCTTTAACAGTTCCCTGCTCAACAATCTTACCTTTATACATAACTAATACCCTGTCAGCAAACCCAAAAACAAGGTTAAGGTCGTGGGTTATGAATATAATGCTCATTTTATATTGAGACTGCAAATTTTTAAGCAGTTGCAATATGCTTTTTTGTACTGTAACATCAAGCGCAGTTGTGGGTTCATCTGCAATAAGTATATCAGGTTCGCAGGAAACCGCCATCGCTATCATAACTCTTTGTCTTTGCCCGCCAGATAATTCGTGGGGATAACTTTTATAAATACGTTCAGGCTTAGGAAGTTTAACTTCATTAAATAAGGAAATAATTTTTGCTTTAATTTGTTTTTTAGAAAGTTTCTGATGTTTATGCAGCGACTCACGTAACTGCTCTCCGCAGGTAAATACCGGGTTAAGCGAGGTCATAGGTTCCTGGAAAATCATCGCTATCTTTTTGCCTCTGTAAGATTGCAGTTCTTTGTCATTAAGTTTTAACAGGTTAACAGAAGCTTTATCTTTTTCGTAATAAATAATTTCTCCGCTTACGTTTTGACAGTTTTGTTCATTAATAAGTTTTAGAACCGACAGACAGGTAACAGATTTACCAGAGCCTGATTCGCCGACTATAGCCAGTGTCTCGCCGCTGCCTAATACAAAACTTATATCATCAACTGCTTTAAGTGTCTGCTCCTGAGACTTGAATTGTATTGTAAGATTTTTTATTTCAAGTAAGTTCAATGTTATATTAAGAGTTTTTTTATTGTTTTAATTTGTTGTTTCGTTCAATTTCCATTATTTCTAATTCTTTGATTTCTGTTTTATCAATTTTAAATCTGATGAAGGTAATGAGTTTATGTAAACCTGATTTTCCAGACGCGCCCGGATTAATATGTAATAAATTGAATTTCTTATCAAAAATAATTTTGAGAATATG